>JAYTFQ010000684.1:0-8552 GCA_043734225.1 Anaerolineales bacterium
CCCCGATTCATTATTTGCAGCCGGCGCTGGACATTCCCTACTGTCATCACGAAAAGTGGGATGGCACCGGCTACCCGCGCCAGTTGACCGGGGAGTCGATTCCACTGGCCGCCCGAATCTTCGCGGTGGTGGATGTGTGGGACGCGCTGCGCTCCGACCGTCCTTACCGGCCGGCCTGGCCGGAGGCAAAAGTCCGCCAGCACCTGCGCGCACTGAGCGGCGCGCAGTTTGACTCGCAGGTGCTCACCGTCTTTGAAGCGCTGCTGGCCGCCGAAGACAATCGCTCGGTGGGCGACGATACCCCTGCCGCGCACCGGCCGGCCATCCTGATCGTGGACGACGAGCGCAATGTCCTTCACTCGCTTGAACGCAGCCTGCGCGCCGCGTTTACCGTATTTACGGCCATTTCCGGCGCCGAGGCGCTGGCAATCCTGACCCGCGAGAAAATCGCCGTAATCATTTCGGACCAGCGCATGCCCCTGATGACCGGCCTGCAATTGCTGCAGCAAGCGCGCGTGCTCAGCCCGGCCACGCGCGGCCTGCTGGTCTCTGCCTACTCCGACTCGGCGGCGCTGGCCGGCACCCTGCAACTGAGCAACGTGCGTGGCTACCTGGCCAAACCGTGGCAGTTGGATGAGCTGACCCAGGAGATTGGCGCGGCGGCCGCGGAATATTCAATGCTGCTGCGCGACCAGCGGCTCAACATGGGTTCACTCACCGATGGCGCCTGACACGCTCGGCTGGCTGGTCGCCCAATCCGACCTGATCCTGTTCACCCTCGATGACCACGGGCGCCTGACGGGGCTGAACCCGGCTGCCGAACAGCTGTTTGGCGCCGGCGCCGCCAGCCTGAGCGGGCGCCCGCTGACCACGCTGCTGGATCCATTCAGCCACGCGAAAGCCGCGCTGATGCTGGAGCGGGTGCGCGAGCAGGGCCGGGTAGAGTCTTGGGAGCTGGATCACCTCCAACCCGCCGGGCCGCCGGTGCTGGTGTCCTACACGGCCACGCGCCTGCTGGCGCCCAGTGGTGAGATCGTCGGGGTGGCCGCCGTTGGTCGGCGCCAGTCGGACCAGTTGGCGCTGACCGCCCAGTTGGCCCAGGCCAACCAGCAGTTGGAAGGCGCCTTGCTGCAGTTGGAAAAGGCCCACACCCAATTGCAGGCCACCCAGGCCCAATTGGTGCAGTCGGAGAAAATGCGCGTGCTGGGCCAGATGGTGGCTGGCGTGGCCCACGAGCTGAACAACCCGGCCGCGTACATCTCCAACAACCTGGCGCACATGGCGCGCTTGCTGCCCGGGCTGCGCGCCTGGTTTGAAGCTATGGCCCCGCTGCGCGCCCTGGCCGACCCGCCGCGCCTGGCGGCGATTGCGGGGGCCGAGCGCTCGACCGAGATGGACTTTGTTTGGCAGGATTTGCCCGACCTGGTGCGCGAGAGCCAGGAAGGCATCGAGCGCATCCGCGGCATCGTGCTGGCGCTGCGCAACTTTTCGCGGCTGGACGAAGCCGCGCTCAAGCTGGCTGACCTGAACGACGGTTTGCGCAACACGCTGCGGCTGGTGCGCCCGATGTGCGCCGAGAGAGTGCAGATCGTCGAGTCCTTGGGCGAGCTGCCGGCGGTGCTGTGCCGGCCAGGCGAGCTCAACCAGGTTTTTCTCAATCTGCTTATGAATGCCACGCAGGCCATCGACGGCCCGGGGCAGGTGTGGGTCAGCAGCGCCCGCCTGGACGGCTGGCTGGTGGTCACCATTCGCGACAACGGCAGCGGCATGCCCGCCAGCACCCTGGCCCGGCTGGGCGAGCCATTCTTTACCACCAAGCCGGTGGGGGCGGGCACCGGTCTGGGGCTGGCGGTCAGCCGGTCCATTGTCGAGCGGCATAAGGGCCGGCTGGCGTTCGAGAGCGAGCTGGGCCGCGGCACGACGGTCCGCGTGGAGATACCGGTGACCCATGACTGATGCCGACGCGCGCCTGACGGTGCTGGTGGTGGACGACGAAGAGAACATCCGCAGCTCGCTGCGCCGGCTGCTGCGCGGCGAGTTCAATGTGCTGACGGCCGCCTCGGGCGATGTGGCCCTGAATCAGGCGGCGACCCTGGAGCAGGCGCAGATCATCCTCACCGATCAGCGCATGCCGGGCCTGACCGGCACGGCCTTCCTCGACCGGGCCCGGCAGCTCTATCCCGATGCCATCCCCATCATCCTCACCGGTTATGCTGATCTGGAGCTGGCGATCGCGGCCATCAACACCGGCCAACTCTACCGATATCTGGTGAAGCCCTGGAACCCGGATGAGCTGCTGGCCACCCTGCGCGAGGCCGGCGCCAAATATCAATTGATTCGCAAGAACCAGCAGTTGCTCCAGGATCTGACGGCCGCCAATGTGCAGTTGGAAGAGCGCGTGAAAACGCGCACGGCCGAGCTGGCCGCCGCGAATGCCCGGCTGCGCGAGCTTAACCAGCTTAAGGATGACTTCCTGGCGATTACCTCGCACGATCTGCGCTCGCCCTTGAGCAGCATTCAGATGGCTGCCGAGGTGCTGGCCGATCCCGCGCGCGCCGTGGCTCCGGAGGTGCAGCGCGGGCTGCTGCGCGACATAGGCGCTAGCGCCGGACATCTTATTGAGCTGGTGAATGACCTGCTCGACCTCACCCAATTGGAAGCTGGCGCCACGCAGCTCGATCGGCAGCCGGTGTTGGCCAGCGAAATCCTGCGCGCGTCCATCCAGTCCCTGTCCTTCATCGCCGGCGCCAAGCACATTGCCGTGGCGCTGGAGGCGCCGCCGGATGAGCCCACGGTCTTGGCCGACCATTTGAAGCTGTTCCAGGTGTTCAACAACCTGCTCAGCAATGCCATCAAGTTTACGCCGCCCGGCGGACAGGTGCGGGCGGCGCTGGCGGCCGACGGCGGCGATCTGCGCGTCAGCATCGCCGACAGCGGTTTGGGCATCGCGCCAGACGAATTGGCCGGGCTGTTTACTAAATACCGCCAGACCCGCACGCGGGCCACGGCCGGCGAAAAGGGCACCGGCCTGGGGCTGGCCATCGTCAAACAACTGGCGGCGCTGCATGGCGGGCGGGTGGAAGTGGCCAGCGTGCTGGGCGCCGGGACCACCTTCACCGTGTACTTGCCCAGCCTGCTGGCGCTGCCGGCCTGAAGGCCAGGTGATCAGGATGACAAATCAACCTCTGGCGGATTTGCAAGCCTTGTACTTGCAGGCGCTGCGCCTGGGCAGCGGGCGCCAGGCCGATCGCGCCCTGCAAACGGCCCTGGATCAGAGGCTGCCGGTCGAGTCGCTCTATCTCGATATCTTTCAGCCCAGCGCGTATGAGATCGGCCGCCTGTGGCAGCGCAATGAATTCTCCGTCGGGCAAGAGCACCTGGCCACCGCCATCATCGAGCGCCAGATGGGCGACCTGCACCCGCTGTTTCGGCCGGCGCAGGCCCGGCCCAAAACCGTGGTCATGGGCTGCGTGGCCGATGAGCGGCACCGATTGGGGATCCGCATGGTGGCGGATTTCTTTGAGCTGGATGGCTGGACGGTGCACGACCTGGGCGCGGACGTGCCCACCGCAACGTTCGCGGCCATGGTGCGCGAGCTGCACGCCGACCTGGTGGGCCTATCTGCCCAAATGGTATTTCATGTGCCGACGATCGCCGAGTTGGTGAGCGAATTGGACCGGATAGGCCTGAGCGGGCTGCCGGTGATGGTGGGCGGCTTGCCGTTTGTGCAGCAGCCGGAGCTGTATCAGGCCTTGGGCGTGCGCTTCTCGGCCGTCGATGCGCGCCAGGCCGTGACCAAAGCCAATCAGGCCGTGCCCTAGTCCCGCGTGTTGGGGCGCACCTATGTTGGGGCGCAGCTATGTGTGCGCCCGCTTTGCGCCCCGGCGCTGCCTCCGCTGAGACCGCTGAGCCAGGAGGTTCAGGTTGTCCAATCCTAGCGAACTTGCCCCAGTCCCGGCCGCCGCGCTCCAGGCGTTCAAGGCCAAAAGTGACGAGATTATCCGCGCGGTTGTCGCCCAGTCCATGGAACATACCGATCAGGTGGCCGCCCACGGCGACCAGGCCGAACGACTGCTGGTTGCCGGCATGCGCTACACCACCCTCGGGCTGCAAACGGCCATCTTTTTGCGCAATACCACCTTGCTGGACCTGCAATTAACTTGGGCGGCGGACCGGCTGCGCCACGATGGCGTGCTGCCCGAGCACATACTCACAAGCCTGGAAATCTACGCCGAAGTGGTTGAGCGCCTGCTGCCGGCCGAGCAGGCCCAGGCCATCAACCAGTATGTGCGCTGGATGATCGACCGCCAGCGCGAGTTGGTGCGGCCGGCCTCCTGAGTAACCCTGCCGCGCGCGCCAATCAGTTGCGCGCTCGTTATCATGACGGCGCGGGTTTGGAAACGCGTATGGTGGCCCGCGACGATGAAATGGCCCGCCTGCAAGCCTCTTACCAGCACGCGCGCGCCAGCCAGCAGCCCGAAATGGTCTGTCTGGATGGCGAAGCCGGGCTGGGCAAGTCGCGGTTGATCCTGGAGTTCACCCGGCACCTGGAGCAGAGTGAGCGCGGCCTGTTCGTGCTCTCGGCGCGCTGCCAGCATCAATTCCGGCGCGCGCCGTTCTACATGTGGAAGTCGCTGTGGTTCGCCATCCTGGGGTTGAGCGATATCGGCGAGCCGGAGGTGATGCGCGAGAAATTTGTGCGGGCTGTCCAGGCGTTGTGGGGCAGGCGGCTGGGCGCCGTTTCCTCGGTGGATGCCGCGCACTTCATCGGCAGCCTGGCCGGGCTGGACTGGCCGGATAGCCGCTGCCTGGCCGCCATGCACCAACAGCCGCCCGAAGTGTGGCAGCTGCACGCCTTGGAGTTGACCCGCGAGCTGCTGCGGCGCATGGCCTCGGGCCGGCCGATTTTTATGGCCCTGGATGACCTGCAGTGGATGGACGAGGCCAGCCGCGATCTGCTGCTGGCGCTGCTGGCGCCCGGGCCGGAGCCGCTGCCCTTGCTCATTATTGGCGGCATCCGCACTGAGCCGCTCGGGCCCCAGCCCCAATTGGCGCGGGCCACGACGCTCATTCGCTTGAAGGCCCTGCCCGTCGCGCCCCAGACGGTCGCCGGCGCCTACCCCGAGTTGGCGGCCTGGCCCGAGCCTGTGCTGCTGGCGCTGGCCGAGCGCGCCGCCGGCAACCCCTATTTCCTGGAGGAGATGGTCAAAAGCCTGTTTGCCGGCGGCCAGAATGTCCAGGCGGCGCAGTTCTCCACGGATGAGCTCAACCATCGTCTGCCTGAAACGCTGCAGGCCGTGCTGCAAGCCCGCCTGGATGCGCTGCCGCCCGATGCCCGGGCCGTTGTGCTGCTGGCGTCAGTGGTCGGCCGGGTGTTTTGGGCTGGCACGCTGCAAGCCATGGCCCAGCAGGCGCCTGGCACCGGCCTGCTCAGCGGCGAGCCGGCGCAGGTGTCCGAGCGCATTCAGCAGGCGCTGGCCATCCTCATCCAGGCGGAGTTTGCCTTTCCCCGGCCCACCCATATCTTTGCCGGCGAGCAAGAATACATTTTCAAGCACTCGCTGCTGCGCGATGTGGCCTATGGCCTGCTGCCCCACAAGCATTTGCGCCAATATCATCGGGCGGTGGCCCGCTGGCTGGAGGCGCGCCACTCAGCCGGACCTGGCCGTGACCGTCGGCGCTCACCTGGAGGCCGGCGGCGACTACGCCGCCGCCGCCGAACACTACGCGCTCACCGCTCGCTATGCTCGCTCGCGCGGCGCCGACGACGAAGCCACCTGGCTTTCCGCGCGCGCCTTGGCGATCAAAGACCAGCCGGCCGGCACCGGCGTCCTCGGCTACCCGCCGCCCGACACCGGCCGCCTGGGTGGGCCAGATAACGCCGACCGCCAAACAGGTCGCTAAAACACAAACGCGGGGCGTTCCGTTGAACGCCCCGCGTTTGTGTTGAGGGTTCTGAGTGTCAGGCGGCCAGCGCCGCTGCCTGGGGAGGCTGTTCAAATCGCGCCGGCGCCTGGCGCTGCGCGATGCGCTGATCGATGAAGGCGTTGAGGGTCTGTTCCAGGCTGTCTTCCGCCTGCTTGAAGTCTTCCAGATAGCTAAACGAGTAATACGCCACGTCTCCGGTCGCCCGCTGCCGGCACAGCGCCAGCTCGCGCTGCGCGACCTGATATTCGCTCAGCTTGCTCACGACGTCTGATATTTTGATCATATTCTGCCCCCTTGGGCCCTGTTGGGCCTCATTATGACGCCCTGCCGGCTCAAGAGCGTCATAATCCGGCCCAGACCGGCGCGCGGCCATTCTTGAGACGCTTTTGAGACTCGAATGGGCTATACTGTGCAATAAGGCCAAATCCGCTTGAATGGGATTTGCCACACCCCCTTTTTAGGAGAGACAGACGATGACACTCAATCTAAAACCGCTCGGCGACCGCGTGGTGGTCGAGCCCCAGGAACAGGAAAGCATGACGGCCAGCGGCCTGGTGCTGCCCGAGACCTCCAAGGAGCGCCCCCAGAAGGGCACCGTGGTGGCCGCCGGCCCCGGCGCGCGCGGCGAGGATGGCCAGCGCGTGGCGCTGGATGTGATGGTCGGTGACACGGTTTTGTTCGCCACCTATGCCGGCACTGAGTTCAAGTCCGACGGCAAGAAGCTGCTGATCCTGAAGGAAAACGATCTGCTGGCGATTGTCGAAACCGGCGACGAGCCGAAGAAGAAAAAGAAGTAAGTTCACTGGCCCGCACCGGGTCCAGATATCGCTAAGGAGCATGTATCAATGGCAAAACAGATTGCATTTGGAGAAGACGCGCGCCGGCGCTTGAAGAATGGCGTGGATGCCGTGGCCAACGCCGTGGGCACCACTCTGGGCCCCAAGGGCCGCAACGTCGCGATTGACAAGAAATATGGCGCGCCGACCGTCACCCACGACGGCGTGACCGTGGCCAAGGAAATTGAGCTGGCCGACCCGTACGAGAACATGGGCGCCCAGTTGTTGAAGGAAGCCGCCACCAAGACCAACGACATCGCCGGCGACGGCACCACCACCTCCACGGTGCTGGCGCACGCCATCGTCACCGAAGGCCTGAAGAACCTGGCCGCTGGCGCCAACCCGATGCTGCTCAAGCACGGCATCGAAAAGGCCACCGACGTGGTGGTGGAAGCCCTGCGCAAGATGGCGCAGAAGATTGAAACCCGCGACGAGATCGCGTCCGTCGCCACCAACTCGGCCGCCGACTCCGAAATCGGCAACCTGATCGCGGATGTGATGGACAAGGTCGGCAAGGACGGCGTCATCACCGTCGAAGAGTCGAAATCGACTCAGTTCGAGACTGAGTACGTCGAGGGCATGCAGTTCGATCGCGGCTACATCTCGGCCTATTTCATGACCGCCACCGACACCATGGAAGCGGTCATTACCGACCCGTACGTCCTGATCTACGACAAGAAAATCTCAGCCGCGGCCGACATCGTGCCCGTGCTGGAGAAGCTGGTCCAGATCGGCAAGCGCGACCTGGTGATCATCGCCGAAGATGTGGACGGCGAGGCGCTGGCCACCCTGGTGCTGAACAAGCTGCGCGGCATGCTGAACGTGCTGGCAGTGAAGGCCCCCGGCTTCGGCGACCGCCGCAAGGCCATGCTGCAAGACATTGCCGCGCTCACTGGCGGCACGCTCATCACCGAAGAGCTGGGCAAGAAGCTGGAATCGACGACCATCGCCGACCTGGGCCGCGCCGGCAAAGTGGTCTCCAGCAAGGACGACACCACCATTGTCGAGGGCAAGGGCAACGCCAAGGCCATCAAGGGCCGCATCGACGAAATTCGCGTCGAGATGGATAAGTCCACCTCCGACTACGACAAAGAGAAGCTGCAGGAGCGGCTGGCCAAGCTGTCCGGCGGCGTGGCCATCATCCGCGTCGGCGCGGCCACCGAGACCGAGCTGAAGGAAAAGAAGCACCGCGTGGAAGACGCGCTCTCGGCCACCCGCGCCGCCATCGAGGAAGGCATCATCCCCGGCGGCGAGATTGTCTACATCAACGCCATCGCGGCGCTGAGCAAGATCGTGCCCGACGACGATGACGAAGCCATCGGCGTCTCCATCGTGCGCCGGGCGCTGGAAGCCCCCATCCGCAAGCTGGCCCAGAACGCCGGCCAGGATGGCGCCGTGATCATTGACGCGGTGCGGCGCAAGGCCAAGGAAGAGAAGAACAAGAACATCGGCTACAACGTCATTAGCGGCGAGTACGTCGATATGATCAAAGCCGGCATCATCGACCCGGTGAAGGTGGCCCGCGGCGCCCTGGAGAACGCGGCCTCCATCGCCGCCATGATCCTGACCACCGAAGCCCTGGTGACCGACGTGCCCGAAGACGGCAAAGGCTCTGGCATGCCTTCCGGCGGTGGCGGCGGCATGGGCGGCATGGGTGGCATGGGCGGCGGCATGGGGGATTTCTAGCCCCCGCGGCGTTTCAGTCACACAGCCCAACGGCCCCTCGCAAGAGGGGCCGTTTTTTTTGTTATTCCCGAAAAAGGGGATGCAGGGCGTAGGGGGCGTTCA
>JAYTFQ010000685.1:0-9416 GCA_043734225.1 Anaerolineales bacterium
GGAAGTCAGATGACTTCCACACGCCATTTTCCAATATCTCCTGCACCATCTGCTCATGCTCCGGCCGCAAGTAAGAGAACAAGAAACAGACCGCGACGGATTCGATCTGAGCGGCTTGCAGTTGGGGGATCAGGTCACGGACGGATTGAGGATCGAGGGGCAGGAGCACCTGACCCTGGGCGCTGAGGCGCTCGGGCAGCTCGAAGCGCCATTCGCGCGGGACCAGGGGCGCGGGGCGGCGCGGCACCAGGGCGTACAGGTCCGGCCGGTTCTGGCGGCCGATCTCGAGCACATCGGCGAAGCCCTGGGTGGTGATGAGCGCCGTGCGGGCGCCGCGCCGCTCCAGCAGGGCATTGGTGGCGATGGTGGACCCATGCACCACCTGGGCGGCCGGGTCGGCCGGCACGCCCAGCTCGGCCGCGCCATCCACGACTGAACGGGCCGGGTCGTCGGGCGTGGTCAGGCGCTTGTGCAGCCGCACCCGGCCGGCGGCATCCACCCAGACAAAGTCGGTGAAGGTGCCGCCGATGTCGACGCCGAGGCGCATGGGAGGGTGTGGGGGGATGGGAGTGTGGGGGTATGGGAGTGTGGGGGTATGGGGGGATGGGAGTGTGGGAGTGTGAATGCTCTTACGCCCATACGCCCACACCCCCACACGGTATTCTTAGCTCGCCATCGCGGCCACGGCCGGGCCGCGCTGGGTGCCGAGCTGCTTGTAGGCCAGGGTCCAGTTGGAGACGATCCAGGTCTCGACAATGCCGCGCAGGACGATGAGGACCGGGATGTAGATGACCAGGCACAGCCCGCTGATGGCCATGGCGGCCCCGGCGGCTTGCTGGTTGCCGTTGGCGGCGGCTACCGCGGCCGCGATGAGCGGCGCGGCGACGGCGGCCAGCGGCAGCGCGATGATAAAGCCGAGCACGCCGTCAATGATGGTCAGCAGCACGGCCAGCAGCAGCACCGAGGCCAGGTTCGCCTGCACAATGGCCAGGGCGCGGCCAATAGCCTCGGAGAATGACAGATTTTCGGTGACAGCGGCGATCTGGGCCAGGTAGGCGAAGACGCCCAGCGCGGCCACCAGCAGGAAGCCGATGCAGGCCAGCGGGATGAGGCAAATCGTGGCCGCGGCCAGGATGGACCCAAGTCCCAGCACGCCGGCCACGATGGCCACGATCAGGCCGATGAGCAGCACGGTCCAGAAATGCTTGAGGCCGATGCCCCAGGCCTGGCCGAAGGAGACCTGGCCGGTGGTGTCGGCCAACTGGATGCCGCCGATGAGGCCGCCGCGGCCGATGATGTGCAGGACGAACAGCACGATGCCGATGATAATGACCAGGCACAGGATGCCCAGCCCGATGCCAAGGATGGTGTTCTGGGTCAGTTGCGGGAAGTTGCGCTGCAAACGCGGGAAGGCGTTCGGGTCGGTTGGATTGAAGTTGTTCGGGAAGCGCGGCCCGCTATTGAAGTTTAGGCTGGCCCGGCCGCCGGCGAGGGCGGACAGGATGCCGAACAGCCATAGGATCTTGAATTTCCAGGTGATTTCCCAGGCGCGACGCAGGTTGCCGCCAAAATCAAAGCTCATAGTCTCCTCCGGGCGTGGCTAATGAAACGTGCTTGGTAGTGTCTACGTGAGACCGGCCGCCGTGTTGCGCGGCGGACGAAAAACGCCTTGGTTTGCCAGATGCTAGCGGCCGGACGTGAGCCGGCGGACGATCTGGAGCGCGCTGACCAGCGCCCAGATGACCAGGATGACGGTGGCGATGGCGCCCGGCCCCAGGGCCAGGAGCGACGGCGCCAGGCTGAAGGCCAGCGTATCCTGGTCGCGCTGCACGAAAATGAACTGATGAATGCGATTGGCGATATCGGCCTGGGTGTTCTCGTACAGAAAGTTAGACGTCAACTGGATGTGCTGGCCGCTCGCGGTTTCCGCCACCACCCCGTTGGCATCGCTAGAGCCGCTCATATCGCGGGCAATGGAAATGTTCTCGACGCTCTGGGACCAGGCCGTGTACGGGCCGATGGTCTCGCGTTCGGAACAGCTGACCTGGCCGCTGACCCGCGCGCAATGGACCGCGGTGGCGCGGGCGGTAAAGAGAGTATAGCCGATGGCGACGGGGGTCAGAAGCAGCGCGAAGAACAAAGAAATCCAGGCGCGCATCTGTTACTCCCACTCAATCGTGGCCGGCGGCTTGCTGGAAATATCGTACACCACGCGGTTGATGCCATTGACCTCGTTGACAATGCGGTTGGAGATGCGCGCCAGCAGGTCGTAGGGCAGGCGGGCCCAATCGGCCGTCATAAAGTCGTCGGTGGTGACGGCGCGGATGGCGCAGACTTCCTGGTAGGTGCGAAAGTCGCCCATGACGCCCACCGAGCGCACCGGCAGCAGCACGGCAAAGGCCTGGGCGGTGCCGTTGCGCAGCAGGCCGGCGGCGCCCAGCTCATCGGTGACGATCTTATCGGCGCCGCGCAGGGTCTCCAGCCGCTCCCAGGTGATCTCACCCAGGCAGCGCACGGCCAGGCCGGGGCCGGGGAAGGGCTGGCGCCAGACCATGGCTTCCGGCAGACCCAACTCAACGCCCACGGCGCGCACCTCATCCTTGAACAAGAAGCGCAGCGGCTCGACCAGCTCGAAGCCCAGGTCCTTGGGCAGCCCGCCGACGTTGTGGTGAGTTTTGATCTTGGAGGCTACCTGGCGCTCGGGGCCGGCCGATTCGACCACGTCCGGGTAGATTGTGCCCTGCACCAAGAATTTGGCGGCCACGCCGCCACTGCCGGCGGCGCGCAGCGCCTCGCGCTCGAAGATGCGGATGAACTTCTCGCCGATGATCTTGCGCTTCTGCTCGGGATCGGTCACCCCGGCCAGCGCCTCCAGGAATTCCTCGGCGGCGTTGACGGCCACCAGGCGCGCGCCGAGCATGTCGCGGAAGGCGACGGCCACCGACTCGGGCTCGCCGGCGCGCAGCATGCCGGTATCCACGAAGACGCAGGTGAGTTGATCGCCCACGGCGCGCTGCACCAGGGCGGCGGCCACGGACGAATCGACCCCGCCGCTGACGGCGGCCACCACCGGGGCGCCGCCCACCTGGGCGCGCACGCGCGCCAGGGCGTCTTCGGCCATCGAGCCCGGGGTCCAGTCGGCGTGAGCGCCGGTGGTGGCCAGGAAGCCGCTCAGAATGTCGCGGCCGTGCTCGGTGTGATTGACCTCGGGATGAAATTGGATGGCGAACAGCTTGCGGCTATTGTCGGCCATGGCGGCATAGGCGCAATTTTCGGAGGTGGCCGTCGCTTCAAAGCCAGGCGGCAGGCGGTCGACCTTGTCGCCGTGGCTCATCCAGGCCTGGAAGGCGGACGTTGGCAGCCGGAAGCCAGAGGTCGGCAGTGCGGCCTGGGAGTTGATAGGTGGGAGCGCGCCAGTCAGATTCACGCCCAGAGGCGCCAGGGGCCGGACGAGGGCGCGGCCGTATTCGCGCTCGGGCGAGGCTTCGACGTGCCCGCCCAGGGCCTGGGCCAGCAGGTGCATGCCGTAGCAGATGCCCAGCACCGGCCGGCCGGAGGCCAGCACATAGGCCGGCAACTGCGGGGCGCCCTGGTCGTAGACGGAGCTAGGCCCGCCGGACAGGATGAAGCCGCACGGGTTGAGCGCCAACACCTGCTCGGCTGGGGCGTTGTGCGGGAAGAGCTGGCAGTAATAATGCGCCTCGCGCACCCGCCGGGCGATGAGCTGCGAATACTGGGAGCCGAAGTCGAGGATGGCGATGGAGTCCATTGGAACGAAAACCTTTCGTCAACGGACACTTGCACCTGACGCAAGTGCAGGTGTGGAACGGATAAAACGAATGGGGAAAGAGAGATGGAACATGAACTGTGTCCGCCAGACTTGGATGATACCAGCCCAAGGCGATTTTCTCCGGCAGTGCTAATAGGTTAGGCTCAGAGTCCAGCATCCAGGGAATTATCCCGGAATTGGCCAACCGACAATCCGAATCCCCCCATCCATTCTATCCGTTCCATCCGTTGATGAGTCTTTTGTTTTATGGGGCAAACACAATCCGGCCGTCGCTCATATCGGCAATGATGGCCAGGGACTCGATGGGGACAGCCAGGCCGAGCAGGGCCTGGCGCCCGCCCTCGAACGATTTTTCGATGACGGTGCCGATGCCCACCACGCGCGCGCCGGCGGCCTGGGCCAGGCGGGCCAGGCCCATGATGGTCTGGCCGGAGGCCAGGAAGTCGTCGATGATGAGCACGCGCTCCTGGGCGCCCAGGTACTCGGGCGAAACGATCAGCTCCACGTGGCGGCCCTTGGTGTGCGAGGGCGCCAGGGTGAGGAAGACCTCGTTGGGCATGGTGACGGGCTTTTGCTTGCGGGCATACACCACCGGCAGGCCCAGGTGCAGCCCGGTGCAAAAGGCCGGGGCGATGCCGGAGATTTCGGCGGTGAGGATCTTGGTGGCGTTGACGCCGGCAAAGCGCTTAGCCAGTTCCTGGCCGCAGGCATCCATCAGCCGCGGGTCCACCTGGTGGTTGATAAAGCCATCAACCTTGAGAATCCCCTGGCCCAGGTTGCGGCCTTCGGCGCGAATACGATCTTTGAGAGCATCCATGATGAGTGATTTCCAGGTGAGGAACGAATCTAACCTTTATTGTAACCCGAGTGGGGCGCAATCCCTAGTCAAGCATGACCAATTACCTGGGCGAATTTTTGGCAACTGGTGCCGGGCGGGCAGCACCTGCCCCCGCCGAGCAAACGACCATTTTGGGCATTGCGAACGAGACCGTTAGGCCGTCGGGGCCGCTTATATCATTTCGATTTGTTATTCAACCGTTTTGATTGCATTGAGATAAAGAAACTGATCGGATTCAACGACGTCCCCTACCAGCAGAAACCCAACTTTGGTAATTCTTGACAGCAACTCCGATCTTTTCTCAACCCAGCGGCTGATCGGTTCAGCAATCTTCAGAAGTCCACCATATTTCAGGGAGCGAAAGGCTTCCTTGAGATAATCCTCGTAGTTCAATCCCATCAACGACAGCGAAAAAACGGCCACGTCCAGCGTTGCATCTTCAAGGGGCGTATGCGCAATATCACAGGCAGTCACATATTCGTTGATGGCGATGTGATCGAATGAATACACCTTATTCGGGAGTATCTCAGCCAATTTCGCCTCGCCACAGCCAAAATCGCCGACGACCCAATCAAGTCGCCTTTTAAGGGTCGTGATGATTTTCTCGTACGGAATTTCAGCCCAGTTCTGTCTCGCCTCGCGGTAAAGCGTATGGTACAGATACCATTCTTCAGGATTCTGGTTGAAGCGCTCGTGCGTAGTGTGGCTATAGGCTGTATTGAAACGGCTATTCATCATCGACAAATCGCCAAAGCGACGCTGGATGATGCGCGCCTCTTCTTCGGGCAATGGAACTCTCAACGGTGAACGTTCTATGGCAACCACACCATCTTGTTCAACGCGAGCAATCCACGCCTGCAAAGCCTCACGCGCTTTCTTGAACAGCGTTTCTGGCGACGCTAATTCACCCTCGGGAATCACGCCATCTAGCGCGGCGTCGGCCAGCGTTTTCTTATACTGGATGCGATGCATGCGCATCTTGTCCCATGACCAAACATTGCCATTCTGCTGAAGAACAATTTGCGGGACGATGACCTCGACTTTGTCGAAAGCCGAGCCCTGACGGTAGAGTCGCCCGACGAGTTGTTCATATTCTGCGCTTGTCCAGGGCAAACTGACCACAATCATCCGATTGCAAACGTATTGCAAGCCGTCCACCCCTGTACCGACTGGCACAGAGCCAATTAGCACGTCAACCTTTCCCTTTTTGAAAGGTTCCAGGCCGCTCTTGTCTTCCCCGGTGAATAAGCCGACCGTGAAGCCTGCTTTGCTAATCGCGCGCCTCAATGGCCCAACCAGGCCGGTGAGAAAGTGAGTGTAAACCAGCGTGCCCTTCTTGAGTGCGGCACATAGGGTCTCGACCTTTGCGTCCAGCAAGACGCGCTCCAGGTCAAGGATCGCCCCCTTCTTCACTCCGCGCAGGCGCTCAAGATATGCGTCGCCCGCAATTTCCTTGAAGTCCGTTTCAATCGTTTGTGAGTAGCGCGGACGGTAGCGAATGCCGTAGAGGATAAGTTTCTCATGCATGGCACTGGCATTGGCAATGCTGCTGAAGGTTTTGAGATCATTAAATTCCACACCTTTGACCAATTCCAAAAGCGCTTTGGCTTCATACAGGTTGTTGATGACAGGGGTGGCGCTCATGCCCAGCACGCACAGGTTCGGGTTCTTGTCGCGTGCGGCAGATAACAAACCGCTGACAACCTGACGCCGCTTGCTCGCCACTTTCGGTGTGCGCTGTTTGACGCTCTGGATTTCGTCCAGCACGATCAGGTCAATCAGCTGTTTCTCGACCAAACGGCGGACCATGGCCGCCGCATCTGGTTGTTGGAAGGTCTCAAAATTCAGGACGAGATAAGTGCGTCTGGCCGGATCAACCCGTACCTCGCCGCGTTCTTTGATATGCACGACGCTATCGGGATATGTTTCTTTGATTCGGATCGCCCAGGGCTCGACGGTGCTGTTGAATGCGACGATGACCGTCAGGCGCGCGTCTATCACGCGACTTGCCAGGATGGCCGAGAGTGTTTTGCCCGCCCCAACGCCAGACCAGTTCCCTAAGCGCCGCTCGGTAAGTACCCGATACGCCGTGAGGCGCTGCATCAGGTTCGGGTCGGCGAGTTTGCCTGCCACGTGGAAGGCATAGCCAGCCGGGATGTTCAGATTTTGCGCGCCGTCATACTGGGTCAAGAAACGGTCGCGGATGATGTTGAAATAGGTTTCCCCTGTTTCGGCGCGCAGGGTTTCAAGGTCAAACGCCAGTTCATCATTGAGCGCTGCTTGCCAGAGGCCACTTACTCGGTTGGCCACCAAAAACTCAATGGTCTCTTCATCCGGGGTGATGCCCGCCCCTATAAGCGCATCAACGGCCTTGAGCGCCGTTAGCGAACGCAGGGCGGGAAGTTCTTCTCGGGCTTCTTCGTCAGTTGGGATAACATCAGGTATTGGCGCTTCTGCGCCGGTTTCATCGTTGTCAAAGGCTTGGTTTTGCCTCTCGATATCGGCAATGATTTTGTCAAAGTCTGCTTCGGGATCAGGCGAGGAGCATAGGTCACGGATGCTTCCGATGAGTTCAGACTTGCTATTGTTTGTATTGCGAATAGAAGCGACCAAGCCATTCTGGCGCATTATGGCGAAGAGCTCAGCAGGTTCCAGGTCTAGTAAGACAGGCTTGATGCCATAGAGAAAACTGAGGATGGCATTCCTATTCCAAAGGTTGAATACGCCAAGCCAATCACCCCAACCTGCCCATCCTTTGTATTTATAGACTCCGGTGGGGGCGGCTGGAACATCAGATGGGCGCGCAACGCTTTGGGCCCATTCTCGCCACATAGACTGGTTCGGCAATCCAAGACCACGTACAAACGCGCGGGCTTCTTCGAAGGGACGATAGGCCATGTTTTGGGTAGCAATGCGACCAGTCCCTAACCAATCGCCCCAGTTTACCCAGCCATGATTTCCATAAGTTCCTGGGGGAGTAGAAGGAATGTCATCTGGTCTTGCAGAACTTTTTGCCCATGCATTCCAATCCGCTTGGTTCTGCAAACCAAGGTTCTGGACAAACGCGCGGGCTTCTTCGAAGGGGCGATAGCTCTTGTTCTGGTAAGCAATACGACCGGTTCCTAACCAGTCGCCCCAACTCACCCAGCCTTTAGCTTTGTAGAATGCGCCTGGGGATGCAGGAATATCATCTGGACGCCCATTACTTTTGGCCCAGTTTACCCAATCATCTTTACCTTGTAGTCCAAGGCCGCGAACAAACGCGCGAGCTTCTTCGAAGGGACGAAAGGCCATGTTTTGAGTAGCCTTGCGACCTGTCCCGTACCAATCGCCCCAACTCGACCAACCCTTGCCCTTGTAGACCCAGTCTGGGGATGCAGGAATATCATCGGGACGCCCATCACTTTTGGCCCACTCTCTCCAAGCAGACTGGCTCAGTAATCCCAACTTGCGGACAAACGCGCGGGCTTCTTCGAAAGAAGAATAAACCTTGTTTTGATAAGCAATACGACCGGTCCCTAACCAATCTCCTATGCCCGCCCAGCCTTTACCTTTATAGACTTCTCTTGGATTAGCGGGAACATAATCGGGTCGCGCATCACTCTTTGCCCACGCGCTCCAAGCAGATTGATTCTGCAAACCAAGGGTACGTACAAATGCGCGTGCTTCTTCGAAGGAGCGATAGTCGCCTCTTCTATTTCGCGTCCCGAACCAATCACTCCAAGAAATCCAACCTTTGCTTTTATAAACGGCATTTGGGGCAACCGGAATGTCATCTGGACGCGCATTACTCTTGGCCCACGATCTCCAGGCAGCTTGACCCTTCAGCCCGAGGCTGCGTGCATATGTACGAGCTTCTTTGAAGGGGCGGTAGCCACCCTTTCTATTTCGCGTTCCAAGCCAGTCGCCCATACTGACCCAGCCCGTATCTCTATAGGCACTTCGGGGCGCAGCAGGAATGTCATCTGGACGCGCATTACTTTTGGCCCACGCATTCCAACCAGCTTGATTCTTCAGCCCGAGGCTGCGTGTAAATGTACGAGCTTCTTTGAAGGGGCGATAGCCACCCTTTCTATTTCGCGTTCCGAGCCAGTCACCCCAACCCGTCCAACCCTTGTCTCTATAGACTGTTCTGGGCAATGCAGGGATATCATTTGGGCGCGCATCGCTTTTGGCCCAAGCGCTCCATTCGGTGTTAGTTCGAATATTAAGGCTGCGTGCAAAGACGCGGGCTTCTTGGAATGTGCGCCAGTTATGGCGGGTTGATACTTTCCTAATGGCATTCATCTGGAATAGGTTTCTGGGAGTCCGCGCGCTTCGTCGACTGACGCTCGGCCAATACTGCGCCAGCCTTGTCAGCCGCCGCCAGTATAGAACCGATATTGTCCTCGGCCAATTGGGCGCGGTTTATATTCCGTCAGCAGCACGGAGCGGGCGCATTTGAACTGGGTGCCAACCTCCGGATCGAGCGCCCTACTCGCTTTCCGATGCCTGACGACTTAGTGCCCTGGCACAGCATTATGTCGCCCGCCACATGTGTTCTACCTTAAAGCCACATGATTTTTCACCATTTGCCTATTTTTACAGGCTTCCGCCACACCCGCCACATCAGCCACATCAAAACAGATAGGGGTAGGTATTGGCGGAAGGGCCACATCAAAACAGAGTCACTGGCAACGGGCGTGGCGCCCGTCCCAGCCGTACCGCGCCGCTGCCCGCCGGGGCCAGTTGCGGGGATGCCGATATAATGAGCCTACCTCGTCCTCGCGGTTCGGCGCGCGTCCATGC
>JAYTFQ010000686.1:0-6765 GCA_043734225.1 Anaerolineales bacterium
GGAACCTCTCTGCTCGAACCGGCGTCTAAGTAATAATAACGGCCCACTGCGCCCGCGTCGGGCGCGCAAACGAGTTCTGCAAGTAGGAGAGAAACCATGAAAACCCCATTCAAGACCGCCTCCGTGCTCATGCTGGCCGCGGCCAGTATGCTGGTGTTGTCGGCCTGCGCCACCCCGGCGCTGGCCCAAACCGCCACGCCAACCGCGCCCACCGACCAGCCGCACACCATATCGGTGACCGGCTCCGGCACCGCCTATGGCGCGCCCGATATCGCCACGGCCCAGATTGGCGTGCAAACCCACGATGCCGATGCGGTCAAGGCCACCAGCAGCAACTCCACCAAGATGGCGGCTATCATTGCCGCGCTGAAGGCCCAGGGCGTTCAGGAAAAGGACATCCAGACCACCAATTTCTCCGTTTCTGCCCAACAGGATGTGGATGCGAGCGGCCAACCCAAGGGCACCATCACCTTCATCGTCAACAACACCGTCAACATCACCATCCGTGACCTGAGCAAGGTTGGCGAAGTGCTGAGCGCTTCGGTGGATGCCGGCGCCAATAACATCTATGGCGTCAGCTACGGCGTGGCCGACCAGGCTGCCCTGGAAGCCGCCGCCCGCGATAAGGCCATGGCCGACGCCAAAGCGCGCGCGGCCCAACTGGCCAAGGATGCGGGCACCGCGCTGGATGGCCCCATCACTATCAGCGAGTCGATCAACAATGGCCCGGTTCCGTTCTACGCCGCCCGCGACTCGATCGCGCCCAACGCCGCCGGCGTGTCGGTGCCCACTCAGAGCGGCCAGGTCTCGGTCCAGATACAGGTCAACGTGACCTACCAGATGCACTGAACCGAACATCGAATTCCAGCAATCCGAAATAAAAAAACTCGCGGCGAGCATGGCTCACCGCGAGTTTTTTGTTTCGGGTCTACCGCACCCGAAACACCCGGAACTGTTCCAGGGGCCCGGTTGAAAATGTCCACGGCAGTGATCCGGCGACAATGGAAAAGTCATAGTAGCCGCCCCACGGCTGAACCGACATTGTACGCAGCCAGGTGAGCGGTGTGCTCGCGATCGTGATCGTTTGGACCAGCACCAGCCGCTGCTCGTCTTCCGGGCGCAGGGCTTGTTGGTGTGGCACCGCCGGCGCCACCAGATAGTCGCCGGCAGCCAGCCGGTTGACGGTCATATCATATTCCGTCAGCCCGGCCTGCTGGGCATACCACTGCCAGCCCCAATGCCCGATAGTCCAGCGCGTGACCGCTGTCGCGGGCAAACTGGCGGCGATGGGGGCAGCATAGGCCGGGTATACGGCCGCGTAAGCAAAATCCGAAGCTGCCAGCCACACGCCCGGCACGGCGGTCAGCGCCAGAACCGCCCAGGCCAGGCGCGGGCCGGTGCGCAGGTTGCGGCCCAGGAGCAGCAGCAGCGGCGCCACTGCCGGCAGCAAGTGCCGCACGGCCATAAACGGCGCGAATAGTATGGTAAAGGCCGCGGCCCCAACCAGCCACATGATGAGGACCCGATTCACGTCGCTTGGCGCCGCTCCCAATGCCGGTGTCTCGTTCGAGCGGCGCGCCACCGCCATGCCAACGAGCGCCAACGCCAACACGCCATTCCCGATGATGACCGCCCAGGCCAGCCCAGACAGCAGCGATTGTGTGCGGAGCGTCATGACCCGCCCGCTGGCGGCCGCGGCCAGGCCCGCGGCTGCCAGTACCTGCCACCGCACCGGCCGGCTGGCGACAAACGCCAGGGTGAACGGCGCCAATGCGCCCAGCCCGGCCAGCCAACTGACGGCCTGGCCCAGGTAACGCGTGAGCCGTATGGCCCCAACGCTGCGGCTGAGCACATGGATGCCGCCATAATCAAACAGGTTGAAGAGCGACCAGCCTGTCAGCGCGGCCAGTGGAATGGCCAACAGCCACAGCCGCCGCCACTGCCCGCGCCCTGCCAGTGTGATGGCAAAAATGAGCAGCAGCACCAGACCAGTGTATTTGATGAGCACCGCAGCCGCCACCGCGACCGCCCCCAGCGCGAGCCGGCCAGTCGACTGCCGGTTGGGCGGCGCCAGCAGCGCCCAAAAGCAAACCAGCCAGCACAACAAGGCCGGCACATCCATCATCAGGTTTTGGCCCGGCAGAAAAACGGGCCCCAACACCAGCAGGGCCGTCAACCACAGGGGATATTGGCAGCCAAGCGCGCGCGCCAACCGGTAGAATACCCACACGACGGCCCCCGACATGCCTGCCATCAGGACATGCTGGGCCAATAGCGACGGCCCAAACAGCGACCAAACCAGCGACTGCAGGTAAATGTATAGGACCGGCTGGTTGAGCCCAGAAAACGGCTGGAGGCTGTCAGCCCAGGTGAGCATGCCCGACAGCGGGTGAAGCGGGTGGGCGGGGATCCAACTGACGATCGCCAGGTACGCCGCGTCATCCATGTGGACGGGTTTGGTTAGGTCGGCCGCGGCGCAAGCGGCGATGAGCGCCGTCAGACCCAGGGCGTCCCAGGCTGGGGTGGTGCCGCGCCCACGGGCCAGCAACTATTGGCCCTGGTTGACTGGTTGGGGATAAGCTGCCGGCGGCGCCTGGGGCAGCAGCGGCGTGGTCACCAGCCGCTCTAACAGCTGCACCGAGCGCTGCGAAGTCACCGAGAGGTCGATAAACAGGCCGATCAACTCGCCCGCGGCAATTTCAAGCCCGCCATAGACCAGGCCCAGCACCAGCACCCCAAATGAGACAATCGCTGGGCCGAGGGATCCGGCCGCCAACCCGCCCAATGGGATGTTTTGGCCGGTTAAGCTGGGCAGCGCAGAGACGCCGGCGATGCCAGCCACCAGCAACCCGCAAGCGCTCAACACCGTGCCAACCACAGTCAGCCAGCCAATGATCTTGATGAACGTGCCGATCAGCCCCAATATGCGATAGGTGCGCATCCTTCGCCTCCTTCAGCCGCAGTTCGCCAGGTGCCGCATTCTATACCCGAATTTCAAAATACCGGTTACCATTGAAGAACCGCCCGTTTTTGCGTTCTTCTAACATTCTGGCCGTAAATTAGAACCAGAAGCACAAACCGATTGCATTGGAGTTGAAACAAATGACCACCGCCCCCGCTCCCGATACCATCGCCTTCCGCGCTGAAATTCGGCAACTGCTCAACATTCTCATCCACTCGCTGTACACCGACCGCGAGATTTTCCTGCGCGAGCTGATCTCGAACGCCTCCGACGCCCTCAACCGGCTGCAGTTCGTGATGCTCACTGATCGGGATGTGCGCGACCCGGAGGCCGAGTTGGCCATTCGGATAAAAGGCGACCCAGAGGCCCGCACCCTGACGATCAGCGACAGCGGGGATGGGATGACCCGCGACGAGCTGATTGAAAACCTGGGCACCATCGCCCACTCCGGCGCCGCGACATTCCTGAAGAACCTGCAGGACGGCCAGAAGGTGTCAGACGTGATCGGCCAGTTCGGCGTGGGTTTCTACTCAGTGTTCATGGTCGCGGACGAGGTGCAGGTGACCAGCCTGTCGCGCCGGCCGGAGGCCACCGCCTGGATCTGGACCGCCGCCGGCGACGATAGCTATACCATTGCGCCGGCCGAGAAAGCCGAGCGCGGCACCACCATCACGATCAAGCTGAAGGAAGAGGCCAAGGAGTACAGCGAGTCCTATCGCCAGCGCGACATCATCCACAAACATTCCGACTTCGTCTCGTTCCCCATCTATTTGGGCGAGGATGCCGAGCCGGTGAACCACCGCGCGGCGCTATGGCGCCAGCCGGCCTCGGAGATTACAGATGAAGCCGCCGACGAATTCTACAAAGAGCTGACGCTGGATTTCGACCCGCCCCTGACCCACGCCCACCTCAACACCGACGCGCCGGTGCAGATTTACGCGCTGCTGTTCGTGCCGTCCAAGGCCGAGCGCGGCATGTTCAGCCTGCGCAAGGACCACGGGCTCAAGCTTTACTCGCGCAAGGTGTTGATCCAGGAATACGCCAAAGACCTGCTGCCCAACTACCTGCGCTTTGTGGAAGGCGTGGTCGATTCCGAGGACCTGCCGCTCAACGTCAGCCGCGAGACGGTGCAGGCCAACAAGGTCATGGAGCGCATCAAGAACGCCTTAACCCACAAGGTGATTGATACGCTCAAAGAGCTGGCGGCGAAGGACAAGGAAAAGTTCGATGCCTTCTGGAAGGTCAACAGTAATTTTGTCAAAGAAGGCATGGCCACCGACCCCACTGCCCGCGAGCGGCTGACACCCCTGCTGCGCTTCTTCAGCTCGCGCCCGGGCGGGGACCAGGAACTTACCTCGCTTTCGGACTATGCCAGCCGGATGAAGCCCGAACAGCGCACCATTTATTATCTGCTGGGCGACGACGTGCGCTCCGCGGCGCATAGCCCGCACCTGGACTATTTCCGCCAGCAGCAACTGGAAGTGCTCTACTTGGTGGACCCGCTGGACAGCTTCTTGCTGCCCAGTCTGCAAACCTATGAGGGATATCCGCTCAAGAACGTCGATGATCCTACGCTCGACCTGCCCCAGCCGAGCACGCCCGAGGCCGAGAGCGTGCCGCAGCCCGAGTTCGACGCGCTGGTGGCGCGCTTCAAGGAGCAACTGGGCGAGCGGGTGACCGATGTGCGCGCCACGGACCGGCTGGTGGACAACGCGATCCGGCTGGTGGCGCCTGCTGATGCCCGTGACCATGAGATGGACCGCGTGCGCCGCATGCTGGAGAAGGACTACACTATTCCCAAGAAGGTTGTGGAAATCAATCGCCAGCATCCGCTGGTGGTAAACCTGGCCAACCGCATCAAGGCTAGCGGCAGCGATGACCTGGTAAATGCGGTGATCGAGCAGCTATTTGAAAGCGCGCTGCTGGTGGAAGGTCTGCTGCCCAATCCGGCCGACATGGTCAGCCGAATTCAGAAGCTGATGGAAGCGGCAACAAAAGCCTGAATTGCGCCTTAACAAGAACGGGCCGGGCGCAGTGCGCTCGGCCCGTTCTTGTTAAGGCCAGTTTTGTATTCTAGGCAGCGGCTTGAGCCTCGCCCTGCAGCCGCTCCAGTTCGTCGATCAGCTCATTGATCACGTCATACCCGCCTTGCCAAAAAGCCGCCGACTTAATATTGATGCCAGCCTCGCGCAGCACTTCGGCCGGCGCCATGGAGCCGCCGTAGGACAGAATCTTCAGGTACTTCGACTTGAATGACTCACCCTCTTGCTTATAGCGCTTATACAGCGCCAGCACTAGAAGCTGTCCAAAAGCATAGGCGTAGACGTAGAACGGTACCTGGTAGAAATGGTGGATGGCGATCCACTCCCAGCGAAAATCGTCGTTCATCTCGATGGCGTCACCAAACTGCTCGTGCAGTGTTTCCAGATAGCGGGCGGCGATCTCTTCCGCCGTCTTGCCCTGATGGATCAGCTCGTGAACTTCCTTCTCCCACAGCGCGAAAAATCCCTGCCGGCCGACCGTGGCATAGGCGTCGTCCAAGCTCGTGGCCAGCAGATCGCGGCGCACGCCGGGATCGGGCTCCTCCGCCAACAGCCGCTCGATCACCAGCCGCTCGCCAAAGACCGAAGCCGTCTCGGCCAGCGGCAAACCGGGATGAAAGGTCATCACCGAATGTTCGCCGGCCAGCAGCGCGTGGATGGCGTGGCCCATCTCGTGCGCCAGGGTGGCCACATCGTTGGCGCGGCCGTTGAAGTTGACCAGCACCCACGGCGCCACACCCGGGAAGACGCTGGCGCAGAACGCGCCATGCTGCTTGCCATGCCGGATCTGGGCGTCCACGTGGCCGGCCTCGAAGACCTGACCGGCCAACTGGCCGACCCTCGGTGAAAACTGGCCGAAGGTGTCCACCACGATGTTGACAGCCGAGTCGTAGCTGAACGACTTATCCGAATGGCTCAGCGGCGCGTACAAGTCGTAGCGCCGCAGCCGCTCCACGCCGATCATGCGCGCCTTGGCCCGAAAATAGCGCTGGAAGACCGGCGCGTTGTCGTGCACGACCTTCAGCAGCGTATCCACCACGCCATCCGGCAGGTCGTTCGACAGGTTGCGGGCCGACATCGACTGCTTGAACTTGCGCAGCTCGACGTTCTCGGTGCGCCAGTCGCGCACGATGTGGCTGTAGATTTGCGCCAGCACGGTAGCGTTCTCGCTGAAGACGCGATACTGCGCCTTGTAGGCGGCCTCGCGCATCTCTGGGCGGGCATCCCGCACGTAGATACCGAGCTCGTCGCGCGTCAGCTCTTTGTGCTCACCGTCCACGTCCAGGTGATAGACGAATTTGTTGGTGATCGTGTCGTAGACGGTTTCCAGGGCTTGCACCCCGTTGACGTCCTTGAGGTTGACGATCTTTTCCTCGGCTTCGGACAGCGTGTGCGGCTTGAAATGCCGCATCTCTTCCAGCCAGTAACCGGCGTCGCCGGCGGCCTTCCTCAGGCGCTCGGCATGGCGGTCGTCCAGCGCTTTCCACCACAAGGAAAAAAACAGCACACGGTTTTCAATATAGGCCAATTGCTGCTGCACCTGCCCCAGCAGCGCCAGCGTGGCCTGGTCCTGTGTGTCGGCGGCAAAGCGCAGCGAAACGAAGTAATACAGCTGCAGCAGCGCGCGCTGCAGCGCCTCATAGTCTGCCAGCAGCGCCGAAAAGTCCTTGCCGGTCAGGCTGGGCTTCAGGCGCTTGCGCCAACCCTCCACCTTCTTCACCCGCCGCTCGATGGCCTTCAGCGATTTTTCTATCTCGGCTG
>JAYTFQ010000687.1:0-5680 GCA_043734225.1 Anaerolineales bacterium
AGTTCATAGAAATGGGTGGCGGCATCCGTTTGCACCCGCCAGCTTGACGTAACCCGGAGGCTACATGGCAGACTACAGCCCTCGCGCCATCGAAACCAAATGGCTGAAACGCTGGAATCAAGTTGACCTTTACCGCATCGATTTGGACCGGGCCAAACTGCCTTTCTACAATCTGATGGAGTTTCCGTATCCATCCGGTGAGGGCCTGCACGTCGGGCATTTCTACAGCTATAGCGGCGCCGACACCTTTGGCCGCTATCAACGCATGATCGGCTACGACGTCTTCCAGCCGATGGGCTTCGACGCCTTTGGCATCCACGGCGAAAATTACGCCCTCAAGATCGGCGAAAACCCGGCGATCGTGATGCCGCGCAACATCACGCGCTTCCGCGAGGAGCAAATCAAGCGCATGGGCGCGGCCTTTGACTGGTCGCGCGAAGTCGACACGACCGACCCTCGCTATTACAAATGGACCCAATGGATTTTCGCGCAGCTCTTCAAGGCCGGGCTGGCCTACCGTAAATCGGCCTCGGTCAATTGGTGCCCGAAAGATTTGACCGTCCTGGCCGATGAGCAGGTGATCGAGGGGCACTGCGAACGCTGCGGCACCCTGGTCATCCAGCGTGAGCTGGAGCAGTGGTTCTTCAAGATCACCGCCTATGCCGACCGGCTGTTGGATCATTCTCAGGCCAATTTCACCGAGATCACCAAGACCCTGCAGCGCAACTGGATTGGCCGCAGCCAGGGCGCCGAGGTCGATTTTTTGGCCGATGGTGACGTTCAGATCAGCATCTATACCACGCGCCCCGACACGCTGTGGGGCGCCACCTTTTTGGTGCTGGCGCCGGAGTCGCCGCTGGTGGCCCGCCTGACGACGCCCGAGCGCCAGGCCGAGGTGGCCGCCTACATCGTGGGAGTCGCGCAAAAAAGTGATATCGAACGCGAAAATGCTACCCGCGAGAAGACGGGCGTGTTCACCGGCGCTTACGCCCTCAACCCCGTCAACCAGGAACGCATTCCCATCTGGGTCGCCGACTACGTGCTGATGACCTACGGCACCGGCGCCATCATGGCCGTGCCCGCCCACGATCAGCGCGACTTCGAGTTTGCCCGCCAGTACTATCTGCCGATCCGGATCGTGGTTGACCGGCCGAATAGCCAACTCAATCCCGACGAGATGACCGCCGCCTGGTCGGGCGACGGCCAGATGGTCCAATCCGGCCCGCTGGATGGCCTATCCACGGATCACTCGATTGCTGCGGCGATTGATTGGCTGGCCGCCAGGGTCCTGGGCCGGCGCGCGGTGCGCTACCGGCTGCGCGACTGGCTCATCTCGCGCCAGCGCTACTGGGGTCCGCCGATTCCGATGATCCACTGCGAGGCGGACGGCTGGCAGCCGGTGCCCGAGGATCAATTGCCGGTGCTGCTGCCGCTCATCAACAACTTCCGGCCCACCGGCACCGGCCAGTCGCCGCTCGCAGCTGTTCCTGAGTTTGTCAGGACGACCTGCCCGGTCTGCGGCGGGGCGGCCCGGCGTGAGACGGATGTGAGCGACAACTTTCTCGACTCCGCCTGGTATTTTCTGCGCTATTTATCGACCGAGTTTGATGATCGCGCCTGGGATGCCGGTCGAATCAAGCATTGGTTGCCGGTGGCGCACTATATGGGCGGTGTCGAGCATTCGACCTTGCATCACCTATATGCGCGCTTCATCTGGAAAGCGCTGTTTGACCTGGGCCACATCCCTCCCGAGGTCGGCCAGGAGCCGTTTCAGCATTTGCGGCTGCACGGCTGGATTTTGCGCAACGGGGCCAAGATGAGCAAGAGCCGCGGCAACGTCGTCAATCCGGATGACTACGTCCGCAAATATGGAGCGGATGTCATGCGCGCGCATCTGCTCTTCAGCGGAACGTACACGGAAGGCGGTGACTTTCGCGACGCGGCCATTACCGGCATTGTGCGCTTTTACAAGCGTGTGTGGGAGTGGGTCACCGTCGGCGCGGCCGTCCAGGGCCTGCCCAGCGAGGAAGATCGTGCCCGGCGCGCGCTGCACAAAACGATCAAGAAAGTGGGCGATGACTTGCCGGCGCTCAGTTTCAACACAGCCATTGCCGCCTTGATGGAAACCTTGAATGTCTTGCGCGATAGCGCGCTGTCCCCTTCTGTTCATGCCGAGCTGGCCCGGCTGTACGTGTTATTGCTGGCTCCCCTGGCGCCTTTCTTGAGCGAGGAGCTCTGGGAGCGTCTGGATGGCACTTTCAGCGTCCACCAACAGCCCTGGCCGGCGTTTGTCCCGGAGTTACTGGTCGATGAGATGCTGGTCGTTCCGATCCAAATCAACGGCAAACTCCGTGGTCGCCTGGAAGTTGCCGCGAGCGCCAGCGAAGCAGAAATAACGCGCGCGGCCCTGTTGCTGCCAACTGTGCAAAAGTTTGTTGGCGACCGCCCGATTACCAAGACCATTTATCTGCCCGGCAAGTTGCTCAACATTGTCGCCGGGTGATGGCTGCAAGCTTCTGACAAAAAGAGCGCCCGGGAAGCTATGCTGCCCGGGCGCTCTTTTTGTCAGCCTATATTTAGGGCTAACGCTCGCTTACGCCGCGATCGCCACGAGCACATCCGTCAGCACGCCTATGGCCCGCTCGTATTCGCTCAACGCAATATGCTCGGTGGGGGTGTGATCCTGGTTCGAGTCGCCCGGGCCATACGCCAGGATGGGCGTGCCCCACACCGGCGCCACGGTGTTCATGTCTGAGGTGCCGGTCTTCACCGAAAAGGCCGGTGCGCCGCCCGCTTTGCGGATGCTGGCCAGAAACGCTCGCACTAGCGGCGTGTTCTTTTCGCTCCGATATGCCCGCACCCCTTCGATGAAGTGCAGGTTCGCATCCTCGGTCAGCCCGTCCAGGCCCTGCACCAGCTCTTCCACGAGCAGCCCCAGCGGCAGCCGCACGCCAAAGCGCAGCACCGCCGTCTCCACAAACCCATCCGAGCTGGACTGCATGCCGCGCAGGGTGGGGTTGATCTGTTCCCACACCCGCTCCAGGCTGCCGTTGCGCGCCGCCGCCCAGCCCATCACGCGGTTCCAGTAGCCCACCGCCGCCTCGCAGGCGCTCTCATTCTTGGCCGAGGTGTGCGCCAGTGTCCGGTTGGCCGTGAATTCAAACCAGGCGCTGCCCTTATAGCCCAGCGTGATCCGCTCCCAGCCGCTCGGCTCCCCGATGATCGTCAGGGCCGGCCGATACTGGTCGCGCACATAGTACGCCCCGCGGCTGTCGCTCTCTTCGCCCACCGCGCCAATCACGAGCACCCGCCAGCCTTTGAGCTGGCCAGCGGCGCGCACCGCGGCCGAAACAAACGCGGCCAGCGGCCCCTTGGCATCCACGCTGCCCCGGCCAAACAGGTTGTCGCCCTCGCGCCGCAGCGGGATAAAGCCTGGCACCGTGTCGATGTGGCCAAGCAGAATGATCGTCTGCGGCCCTTCGCCCACTTCGCCGACGGCGTTGCCGGCCGCATCCACCGAGGCGCGCATCCCCGCCGCCGCCATCTGGCCCACCAGATATTGCACAGCCTCGGCTTCGTGGCCGGTGGGGCTGTAAATTGAGACCAGGCCCTCCAACAGGGCAATCGGTTCCATGGGGTTAGGGTGGGGGGCTGCGGCGGCTATTCCGCCGCCGTGGCGGCTGCCGCTGTCTCGCGCAGCGGCTGGGTCAGCACCTTTTCCACCGCATCGGCGGCTTGCGCCAGCTCGGCCTGGCTAATCACCAGCGGCGGCAGGAAGCGCATCACCGTCAGCCCGGCCGGCAGCGCCAGCACGCCCTCGGCCATCAGCGCCTGCAGGTAGGGCGTCACCTTCTGCTTCAGCTCGATGCCCACCATCAGGCCCAGGCCGCGCACCTCGCGCACCAGCGGCGATTGAATGCGCGTCAGCCGCGCCATGAACCACGCGCCCAGCTCGGCGGCGTGCTCCGCCAAATGATTGTCTTCCAGATAGCCGATGGCGGCCAGTGAAGCGGCGCAGGCCAGCGGGTTGCCGCCAAAGGTCGAGCCATGCACCGAGGCCGGCAGCAGCCCGATGCGCTCACCCATCAGCACCGCGCCCATCGGCAGCCCGCCGGCCATGGATTTGGCGACGCACATCAAATCCGGCTGCAAGCCATAATGCTCGCTGGCAAACATGGCCCCGGTGCGCCCGAAACCAGTCTGCACTTCGTCCACGATCAGCATTGCCCCGCGCGCCCGGCACAGCGCCTGCGCCCCGCGCAGGTACTCCGCCGTCCCCAGCCGCACCCCGCCTTCGCCCTGCACCACCTCCAGGATCACGGCGGCGGTCTGTTCAGTCACCGCCTGGTCCAGCGCGGCCAGGTCGTTGTAGGCCACGTGCCGGAACCCCGGCACCAGAGGCTCAAACGGCTCGCGGTACTTCTTCTCCCAGGTGGCCGACAGCGCCCCCATGGTCCGGCCGTGGAAGCCGCGCATGGTGGCGATCGTCTCCTTGCGCCCGGTCACCAGCCGCGCGAATTTCAGCGCTGCCTCCACCGCCTCCGTGCCGGAGTTGCACAGATACACGCGCTTCAAGCCGTCCGGCGCGATAGAGACCAGCTTGGCCATCAGCGCGGCGCGCTTGTCGTTATAGAACATCTCCGGGCACGAAATCAGCGTCCGCGCCTGATCGGCGATGGCGTCGGCCACGGCGGCATTGGCATGCCCCAGGTTGCCCGCGCCCTGCGCCCCGGCGCAGTCCACATATACCTTCCCGTCGGAATCCCATAGCCGCGCCCCCAGCCCGCGCACAATGGCGATCGGCCGCTTGGTATACAGTCCGGAGGTGTAAAGATTTTCTTGCTCTTGAATGGTCATGCTCTTCCCATCATGAAATAACCGTGCCCTCGCCCGCTAGGGCATTCGCCACCGGCGTCTGAACCCGGCCGTCGCCAAACACCACCTGGCGCACGCCCAACGCCAGCGCCTCGCTGGCCCCCAGCACCTTTTTCTTCATGCGCCCCTCGGCGAACTCCAGCGACTGTTCCACCTTGTCTTTGTCAATGTGCCGGATCAGCGTGCTTTCATCGGGAAATTGGCGCAGCAGACCGGGCACGTTGGACAAAATAATTAACTGGTCGGCCGCCACCGCGCCGGCCACCATCGCCGCCGCCCGGTCCGCGTCGACGTTAACCGCGTCGCCCTCCGGCGAAATCGCCAGCGGCGCGATCACCGGAACGTAACCCGCGTCCAAAAGCAGATGCAGCAGGGCGGCGTTCACCTTCTCGATCTTGCCGGTGAAATCGTCGCGCAGCACGCGCTGCTTGCCGGTGGTCGGGTCGATGATGCGAATGGCTTCCTTGCGGTGCGCTTCCATCAGTCGCCCGTCCACGCCCGATAGGCCCAGTGCATTCACCCCCAGCTTTTGCAGCCGCTCCACAATCAGCGTGTTGATCTTGCCGGTGGTCACCATGGCGAAGATCTCCAGCGTGGCCCGGTCGGTGTAGCGCGACGTGAACCCCGACGGCGACGTCACGAACTGCGGCGGGTGGCCCAACTGCTCGGAAATGGCATTCGTCTCGCCCGAGCCGCCATGCACCACCAGCAGCTTTTGCCCCGCCTTCACCTGCGCGGCCACGTCGTTTGTGACTGCCTCGAAGTTGACCCCGCTCGTGCCGCCGATCTTTACAACAATCATGTA
>JAYTFQ010000688.1:0-2635 GCA_043734225.1 Anaerolineales bacterium
ATAGGGGTTCTCAGTCGTGGCGCCAATCAGCACAAAGGTGCCGTCTTCCACGTGCGGCAGCAGCGCGTCTTGTTGGGCTTTGTTCCAGCGGTGGACCTCATCCACGAACAGGATGGTCTTCTGATTGTGGAGCTTGCGGCGCTCCTTGGCCTCGCTAATCACCTTGCGCAGCTCGGCCACGCCCGAGAGCACGGCGCTGATGCTGGCGAAGGTGCTCTTGGTGGTGTTAGCGATGATCTGGGCCAGGGTGGTCTTGCCGGTGCCGGGCGGCCCCCACAAGATAATGGAAGAGAACAGCCGGTCGGCCTCGATGGCGCGGCGCAGCAGCCGGCCGGGGCCGACGATCTCCTCCTGGCCGATGTATTCATCCAGGGTGCGCGGGCGCAGGCGGGCGGCCAGGGGGGCTTCGTTGGCCAGGCGCTCTTTCAGGGCGTGATCGAAGAGGTCCATCGCGAAAAGTATAGCATGCTAGCCGCCCGGCTCACCAGCAGCGCTGGCCCGACGGCGTGCTGACGTTGGCGCTGCTGGGCGCGCTACGCCGCCACCCGGCGGAGACCAGCAGCCAGCACGGCGTGATAGCGGGTACCACCCTAATCGCGACATTCTTCGGGCTGGAGCACGCCGGCCGTTACGGCCGCGTCGAACGTCCCATTAATTCGATCGCCAGCTCGCGAAAAGTGGCCTTGATTTGCACGGGTTCGCAGGGCGCCAGCATCTGCACCGGCCAGCGCCCCAGCTCATCCGGAAAGGACTCGGCCCGGTCGAGCGCCACCGCCATCCAATACAAATCAAAGCCCGGATCCTTTTTGGCCGCCGGCTCAATCAGTGTCTCCAGCGAGTCGCGCTGCAAGATGAAGTACAGGTCAATGGCGTCACGAGGCTCTGCCCGGCCATAGTAGGCCAGCAGCTTGTCAATACGCAGATCGGCATACGAATTTATCAACACACCGTGCTCAGACAATACCGGCGGCTCAAAACGAAGCGGTGAATCCAAAGCCAAATCCACCTTTAGCGTGGCGCCTTCCAGCCCAACCAGATATTCGACATAGGTCGCAAAGCGGCGGGTGACGCTGACTTCCAGGCCAGAGCTGGCGCAGCGCTGCTCGAGCGCGTGGGCCATGGGTGTCACCAATTCGGCCTGGCCGGTGAACAAATCCAGGTCGAACGACAGGGGATGGCCAAAGTAGAATTCCGCCAGGGCCGTGCCGCCCGTCAAGTAGAACTGCTCCTGGTCCGGCACGCTGGCAAACAGGGCCAGAAACGTTTGCTGGAGCGGGGTCAGCAGCCCCTTACCGTGCAGCGCGGTGTTCAAAGAAGCGCTTCCACAACCTGGCCAGGTTGTCAGGCAATCGCAAGCCATCCAGCTCGCGTTCGACCTCGGACAAGTCGAGTTGGCGAATATCTTCAGAGCGGCCATGCAGCAACACCTGCCGCAAATACCACCGGCGTTGGAAGGGATCCGCCAAATCCAAGTGATCGGTGCTCCAAACAATATGGCGCGGCGGGTGAAAAACAGTCATGTCGGGAGTATAGCACGCGGGCGCAGCGGGTATTCATCCAGCACGACCAACGAGCCGTTCCAGGCCGGTGGCTGCATTGACTGCTCGACGCACGAATGGCCTGAGGCCTAGCGCCGGTCGCGGGCGCCCAGCAGGCCCAGCGCGGCCAGGCCGGCGAAGCCGAGCAGCAGGAAGCGGTCGGCGCCGGCTTGGAGCGCGCTGACACCTAGCATGGCCAGCAGCACACATAGGAAGAGCTTGCGAAACATGGCAGCCTCCGCGACAGTTTCGGCGCCTATGGCCGCGGCGCCATGCTGGGCGTTCACCGCCCTTCAGGGATAAGACGCCGGCCAGCCGGCAATCGTTGCGACGAGCGGCCGTGGAATCATAAGAACGCAGTTAGGGTTTTCGTGACGTGGTGGGCGGGCTGGTGTTGGTGGAGGCGGCCGAGAGCCTGGCGCATCTGCGCAACATCGCGCTGTTCCGGCAGGCGCTGGGCGGGGTGAGCGTGGGCGGCAAGATCAAGCTGGGGCGGCGGGCGGTGCTGACGATGCGCTATGTTGAATGGTACACATTGGCGATCATCTTCTTCGGCCTGGCGCTGCTGGCCGGGAGCTGGTTCTGCGCCGGCGGCGCGCTGGGGTGCGTGGTGGCGGCTCAGCGGCTGAGGGACTGGGTGATTATAAGTACGTGAAGGAACGCGCGACGGCGGCCTCGTCTTGAAAGCTCCAATGCCAGCGGCTGGAGCCATCCAGCGGATTCTGCTGGACCCGCATCCGACGCAGATGCTTCGCCTCTGCCTGGGGGTATCTGTTCGCTTCGCGTGTGGCGGGTGTGGCGGGTGTGGCGGAAGTGACAAAAACAAGGCAATTGGTGAAAAAAGATGTGGCTTTAAGACCAAACACATGTGGCTTTAAAGCCCAACAGACATGGCGGGTGACATAATGTCAGGTCGGTGAAACCGCGATGGTCCGCCGGACTAGATCAGTGAAGATTTGTAACTGCCCAGCCGCGCGGCGTGGACACTGCGCTGTGAACAAGGTAATCAAGGATGACTCTACTGCAAGAACTATGTTTCGCCGAAAACGCCAGGGCAGACGCCCCACTTCGGTAGCAAGAATCCGGCCTAAATAGGG
>JAYTFQ010000689.1:0-5783 GCA_043734225.1 Anaerolineales bacterium
GCACCTCTATTCTCGAGCGCCTGTGCGGCTCCCTGTGTGACGCCGTTCTGCTCTCCCCGCCTGCTTCTGGGCAAGCCACCCTCGAATATATCGAACAAGCCAACCTGTTCATCATCCCCTTAGACAGCGAGCGGCGCTGGTACCGTTATCACCCTCTCTTTGCAGATTTGCTGCGGCAGCGCCTGGCGGCCGCCAGCGGCGAGGCGGAAGGCCAGAGTAAGGCGCTGCACATCCGCGCCAGCGAATGGTATGAAAGCCATGGCCTGGAAATAGACGCTTTCCAACATGCAGCGGCCGCCAATGAAGTTGCGCGCGCTGAGCGCCTGATTGAAGGCCATGGGACGCCGCTGTACTATCGCGGCGCGCTGGCGGTGGTGCTGAAGTGGCTGGCCTCGCTTCCGGCAGCGGTTGTGGAAGCCAGCCTCACGCTGTCGATGACGTATGCTTCAGCACGAATGGTGGCCGGCCAAATGGCCGGCCTGGAGCAGAACCTGCAAGCAGCTGAGGCCGCCCTGCGCGCGGAGCAAAGCGCCGTGGCAGACGCCAAGACCCGCAACCTTGTCGGAGAAATTGCTGGCATCAGAGCGACGACGGCTCTTGCGCATTATCAGATCGACACCATGCTGGCTGAGTCGCGCCGCGCCCTGGAATATCTGCGTCCCGATAATCTGCTTTACCGCACGGCCGCGATCTGGCGGCTGGGCGTCGGCTACATGTTTCAGGGGAACCGCGCCGCGGCCAACCAGGCCTATACCGAAGCCATCACGCTGAGCCAGGCCTCCGGGAATACCTTCACCACCTTGTTAGCCACCCTCGGTCTGGGCAACGTACACGAAGCAGACAATCAGCTCTATGCCGCCGCCGAGACCTACCGGCGCGTGCTGCAGCTGGCAGGTGATCCACCACAGCCGGTGGCCAGTGAAGCGATTCTGGCTCTGGCGCGGATCCACTACGAATGGAACGACCTGGCGGCCGCTGAGCAGTACGGGCGACAGGCCCTGCAGCTGGCGCGGCAGTATGATCGGATGATTGACCGCTTTGTGATCGGTGAGGTGTTCCAGGCTCGTCTAAAGCTAGCCCAGGGCGATGTAAACGGCGCGGCGGCCATCCTGGCTCAGGCCAGTCAGTCTGCCCGCCAGCATAATTTTGTCCATCGCCTACCCGAAGTGGCCGCGGCGCAAGTGGTTACCCTGCTGCGCCAGGGCCGGCCAGAGGCCGTGGCGGCAGCCGCGCAACTCGCGCAGACGCATAAGCTCCCCGTCGGGCAGGCCCGGGTGTATCTGGCCCAGGGCGACCCATCCGCCGCTCTGGCGCTGCTGGAGCCATTGCGCCAGCAGGCGGAGACAAAGCTGTGGGCGGATGAGCGGCTTAAGCTGAGGGTGCTGCAGGCCGTCGCGCTGCAAGCCCAGGACGAAACGGACCAGGCGCTGCAGGTGCTGGCTGACGCGCTGGTGCTGGCCGAGCCAGGCGGCTTTATCCGTATCTTTGTCGATGAAGGCCTGCCCATGGCGCGGCTCTTGTCCCAGGCCGCTGCTCACGGGCTTATGCCAGACTATGTGAGTCGGTTGCTCGCGGCCTATTCCGCTGAGACGCAGACTGGTTCAACTGTCCCCCGGGCCGGCCTCAGGCAGAACGAAGACAAATCTTATCGGCCTCCCGCTCAGCCCCAGGCCGAGCCCTTGAGCACCCGCGAGTTGGAAGTGCTGCATTTGATGGCCGAGGGCCTCTCGAACCACGAGATTGGCCAGCGGCTTTTCCTGGCGCTGAATACGGTCAAAGGGCACAATAGGAATATCTTTGGCAAGCTCCAGGTTCAAAGGCGAACGGAGGCGGTCGCTCGCGCCCGCGAGTTGGGTCTTTTGTAGCCCGAACGACGCTGGCCTTGGCCACCCCGCCTCCCGCTTTGCCCGCCAGCGCGCCCTAAAGCCAAAGCGCGCGCGGCTATCCTCTCCGCAACCTCACAATAGCACCCTCAAATAGCACTTAAGTGTCTGGCAGCCAACACCCGGCTGTCGCTATGCTGTCGCAACATTGAACCCGTGGCGCCGGCCGTGGCGCCCGGCCACGGCCGCGATAGAGAAAGTAATGTCGGACAAACTGAGCCAGAGCATCGATCCCGGCGAACCCACGGTCTATCAAATCAGAGTCAAAGGCCGTCTGGGGCGTCAATGGGCAAACTGGTTTGGGGGTCTGGCCATCACGCCCGCCGCCAATGGCGACACGCTGCTAACTGGCTCAGTGACCGATCAAGCCGCGCTGCACGGGCTGCTGAGAAAGGTGCGCGACTTGGGAATGCCATTGATATCGGTCAATATCCGCGCCTGCGACTCGGACCACGTCTCAGATCAGGCGGAGTGAGTCTTTTTTTACTATCCATCCAGGAGGCACGCGTATGAGCAAATCAGTCGCTGCGAACATGAGCACCACATCCATGACGGAACGGATTTCAGATACGTCGCCGCGTTTCAAGGCCCGGGCGGCCGGTGCGCTGTATTTGATCACCGTGCTGGCTGGCATCGTCGCCCAGGCCTTCATCAGCGAAAAGCTGGTGGTAGCCGGCGACGCCGCGGCGACCGCCACCAATATCCTGACGCACCAGCCCTTATTCCAGGCAGGTTTCACCATCTATCTGGTTGAGATGGCGTGCCAGGTCGCCATGACCGCAGTTTTGTATGATCTGCTTAAGCCAGCCGGTCGGAGCGTCTCTTTGCTCATGACCGCCTTGAGCCTCACGGGTTGCGTCATCAAGGCCTTTAGCCGGGTGTTCTACATTGCTCCCTTGCTGGTGCTGGGCGGCGCGCCCTACTTGAGTGTCTTTAGCCCGCAGCAGCTGCAGGCGCTGGCGCTGCTGCTGCTCAAGGTGAATAGCCAGGGCGCTGGCATGGCGCTGGCATTCTTCGGGCTCGCGACGCTTCTGCAGGGCTACCTGATCATCAAGGCTACCTTCCTGCCGCGCTTCCTGGGGGTGCTGGCGGTAATTGGCGGTTTGGGCTGGCTGGCTTACCTGTATCCGCCGCTGGGAGACCGCCTGTTCCTGTATGTTGCCCTCGTGGGCCTGGTCGGGGCAACGGTTGTCCGTGTCAATCTAAAACGAGCCCACTTGTTCATCGAAAACGGACCCACCTGGGGCAAGTAGACAATAAAGTGTTCATCGAAAACAGGCCCATTTGATCATCGAAAATGGGTCCACCCAGGCTGGACGCCAGCACCGGGCCTAATCGGGGCGTTTGATCGGCATTTTGCTATTCTCTTGGATCCCGTCCTCCCTATTTATTCGTCGTCGTCGGGGCTGTGGAAATGTGGGCAACGGTTCCTTTCCGTTGTCCACATTTCCACAGCCCCGGGCACACGATCCCGGGCCGGAAGTAAACGGCCGTGTGCTTCAAGCGACCTCCTTGTGTGCCTTCTGCTTCAGGGTCTTGCGCAGACGATAGGACTCGCCAAGGAACTCCAGGATTGTGGCCCGGTCGGTGAGCCGATCGAGCAGCGCAGCCGTCAGACGCTCGTTCTGGAAGATCTGGACCCAGTCGCCGAACTGCAAGTTGGTCGTGACGATCAACGCAACCCGCTCGTAAACGGTGCTGCAGAACTGGAACATCAACTGGGCACCGAGGGACGAAAAGGGGATGAAACCCAGCTCGTCGAGCACGATCACGTGTTGCTTGAGGGCCTGAGTCATAAAGCGCGAGAGCTGGTTCTTTTCCTGGAGCTCGAGCATCTCGTTGACCAGGCCGGCGGCATTGTAGAAGCGGACCTTATGGCCCTGCCGGCAGGCAGCCAACGCCAAGCCGATGGCGACATGACTTTTCCCAAGGCCGGGGTTGCCGACCAGCAAAACAGGCTCGGCCTTCTCGATGTAGGCGCCGCGCGCCAGGTCGAGCACCTGGGCCTTGTTGAGTTTGGGCACGGCCGAGAAGTCGAAGTCGGCCAGCTCCTTGAGCATTGGGAAGCGTGCTGCCCGGATGCGTCGGGTCTGTTGGTTGAGCTCGCGCTGGGCGATCTCCTGCTCAACCAGCTTGAGCAGGAAACGATCGTAGCCAAGGTTCGCGTGGGCAGCGTCTTCGGCCAGCTTGCGGTAATTGTGCAGGAAGGTTGGCAGGCGCAGCTGCTTGAGATAGGTGTCCAGCAGTTGGGGCTCAGGCATGGCTAGGCCCCCTCGAGCAGCGCTTCATAGGAGTGCAGATCGACGGGTGCCTGGTGCAGGGCGGCCAGCCGCGGCCGGTTGGACAGATCCAGCGGCGCCAGCGGCGTTTCGGGATGCTCGAGTTGGTGCAGCCACAGACGCACGCCGTCCAGATGAGCACAGCGGCTGGCCAAAGCCCGGGTGATGGCCTGCTCAACCAGGGCGGTGGGGTGATCGCGATGAAGCTTCAAAATCCGGACGAACTCCGGGATGCCGTCGCCTTCAGGCCGATTGGCTTGCAAATCGGCCAATAACTGCTCGTAGACTGGCGCCCAGCGCGCCCGCCACTGCCGCAAGGGTTTGGCATGCTCAAAGGCCCCGGGCCGCTGCTCCAGCAAGGGCAGATAGTGCAGCGGGTCGCAGATCTCCTGCTGGCGGCCGTAACTGCGTGGGTGGCGGGCGACCACGTCCGCACCATGCAAAACCTCGATCTGAAAGGGGTAGGCTTTGAGCACCAGCTGGCGGTAGGCCGACTCAACCGGGACGGAATAGCGATTGGTCTCGAAGGTCACCTGGCTATAGGCGTTGAGCATGACTGGCACCATCACGCAGCAGTCGAAGTCATGCGCCGGCAGCGGCCGTAGGTGGGGCCGCTCCAGGGCCCAGGCGTCACCGATGGTCATCGGCTGGCGCTCGACCGTGCGCGCGTCGTCTCTCTGGCACTCGGCCAGCAGATGCGCATTCAAGGTTTCGAAGTCGGGGAAGTTGGGCAGCGGCACCAGGAAGTTGCGGCGCACAAAACCAATGCCGCTCTCCACCCCGCCTTTTTCGTGGCCCTCGCCGGGCGTGCAGAAGCGACTTTCAAATAAGTAGTGGCTGCGGAAGGCGACAAAGCCACGCTGTTCTTCACGGCGGTGGCCTTCCAACACCCGGCGGACAGCCACGGTGAGATTGTCGTAGGTCAGGGTGTGCGGCACCCCACCCAGATAATGAAAGGCAGCCACGTGCGCGTCAAGGAAAGCTTCTTGCTTCTGGACTGGATAAGCTCGTGCAAAGACCTTGCGCGAGAAGTTGAGCCGCAGCTCAAAGAATTGAACCGTCTGTTGGCGGCCGCCCAGGATGGCTTCGGCCTCGCCCCAATCTACCTGGGCATCCCGGCCCGGGTCGAACTCCAGCGGCAGAAAGACCGGGCGCTTGCGCTCGCTCTGGAGTTGATGGGCGACATAGCGGCGGACGGTGACCTCGCTGCCAGTGTAGCCCTGGCCTTTCAGCTGCTGGAAAATCTTGCGGGCGGTATAGCGCTGCTTGCGTGGCGCGTTGGTGTTCTTGGCCAGCAACTCATCAATGGCGGTCTTGAAGGCGCCCAGCTGTGGGGCTGGTCGCGGATTCTTGCGTGAATACTGGCGTGGTTCTGCCGAGGTCAACGCTTCGCGGATCACATTTCGACCGTGCTGCAGCTCGCGGGCAATGGCCCGAATGCTCTTATGCTCAACAAAATAGGCGCGCCGAATGGCTTCGCGGTCTTCCACCTGGATCATCTCCACCTCCGATATCCTCACAGACTTATGTCGGCAAGGATACCGGAACTGAGCTCAGGTGGGCTCGTTTTCGATGATCACAATCTCTCGGGGTGGGCCTGAATTAGAGTATCACGGACAAA
>JAYTFQ010000690.1:0-6429 GCA_043734225.1 Anaerolineales bacterium
TGTCCGCTGGCGTCTCAATTTCACCAGCCTCCCCCTCACCCACTGCGTCCAGCCATGCTCCATTAAGTGCGTCACGGCGGGCGGGTCGGGCCAGGGGTCAAGATCCTGAATTTTCGATAAACACAGCGGCCGGGCAGGCGCAGGGTGGCCAGGACAGGCGCTGAGAGCAGCAGCCCGGTGACGCCGGCCAGGTCGGCGGCAACAAAGGCGCCGGGCAGCACCACCAGCACCAATGACACCAGGAATATTGTGAAAACGCTCCAGCGCGGGGAGGCGTAAAAGGCGCCACGCGAGTCTGGCAGAGACGGATTGGCGCGGGAATGAGCTGAGTATGGCATGGGTCAGGTCAGCGGCGCCACCCACTGCATCGATACCCACTGGTTGCCATCCGGGCTCAGGCAACCCCAGCCCAGGCTCTGCCCGGCCGGCTTGTAAACGCCCAGGATCGTGATGACCGCGCCCTGGGCCAGCTTGCCCACCAGCGGCGGCTGAACGGTGCCGACCCAGGGAAACTCCCGAATATTGAGCTGCATGGCTGTGACCCGATGCGTGCCGGCCGGTGGGTGCGGCTGCGGCGCGGGCGGGTCAACCGGCAGCGGGGGCGGCGGCTGAGTCGTCACTGTGGCGTTATTCCCGAGGCTGGTGGCGTTTGGTTTATCCTTCTCTGCTACCAGGTAATCGAGCACCGCGCCATAGGCATAGGTATAGTCGCTCGCGCGCCAGGTGTCATCGGGGTCGATGGTGAACGGCAGCACCGCCAGCACATACGGATCCTGCCGCGCCTGCTGGTCATACCAGGCGAAGCGCGCCACCTGGTCGGCGGGCGGCAGTTGGTAGCTGCCGCCGGCGTAGAATTCGCTAATCACCAGGGGCACCACCTCGTCGCGGGCCGCCAGCAGCGAGTATAAGTACCGATAGCGAAAGCACAGACTGCCGGCGCCCGGAACAGCCGGCGCGCCTGGGATCAGTTGGCCGAAGCCCTTATCCACCGGATCGCCGCCAAACACGCCCTCGTGAATGGTCAAAATATGCCCGCCGGCCTTAATCGCGCCGAACACCCCGGTGCCCACCAGCGCCTGGGCTTCGGCCCACTCGGGCGTGCCAGCGTTGAAGGCCGGCAGGGCCAGCTTCATCCCGCGCTGGTTGCCCTCGTCCACCACAATCTTCAGGTATTCGCCAAAGGCCCGCCAGCCTTCCACCCCGGGTGGGTCGGCTTCGTTGATGGGCTCGATCCAATCCGCGGCGGCACGTTCCTGGGCGTTGATGCGCAGCCAAACAGCATCCAGGGCTCGCCGGGCATGCGCGCGCATGTCTACCGGCGTCCAGCCAGGCACACCCTGGGCGGCGTCCTCCTGCAGGTTGACAAACCGAACAATGGTCAGAGTTTTGGGCTCAATGGCTTTGACGTCGATGGCGATGCCGCCATTATCGACTGCCTTGACCACCGGCCAGACCACGCCGCGCGCGTGGGCCTGACGAACCAGCGGGACCACCTGGTGGGGGCGGATGGCATGCAGGCCAAATTTGGAGCCTTGCGCGACCAGCGGAACGGTCATGGCGGCCTCGTTTGAGAATTGAGCGGTGAGTGGATTATCATGTAGACTCGCCGAAAAGGAAACCGACATGAGCCCCGCCCTCGACCTACAGCCGACGTTTCGCTTTCTGACCCAACTGCGCCAGCACAACAACCGCGACTGGTTCGAAGCCCACCGGGCTGACTATGAGGATGCCAAAGCGCGCTTTGAGAGCCTGGTGGACCAGATCATCGCGGGACTGGACGAGCTGGCCGGCCTGCAGGCCAAGGACTGCGTGATGCGCATCTTCCGCGACGTGCGCTTCAGCAAAGACAAATTGCCATACAAAACCAGCATGGCCGCCAATCTGGCGCCGGGCGGGCGCAAATCACGGGTGCATGGCTATCATCTGAGCCTGGCGCCGGGCGATTCGATCATCGCCGGCGGGCTGTATATGCCCGAGCCGGCGCAGCTCAATCGGCTGCGAGACGCGCTGGCGGCCGATGCCGGGCCGCTGAAGGCCGTGGCGGCGGACAAAGCGTTCAAGAAGTATTTTGGCCAGTTGGAAGGCGAAAAGGTGAAGACGTTCCCGCAGGGCTATGACCACGCGCACCCCGACATTGAGCTGCTGCGCATGAAGCAACTGCTGGCCATCCACCGGCCGTCGGACGAGGTTGTGCTTGGCCCGCGCTTCGCGGCGCACGTGGTGAAGGTGTGCGCGGCGATGCGGCCGTTCAATGTCTATCTCAATGAAATACTGACCGAGTGAGGTTCTTGCTGAAAAAGGGACGGGCGGCCAATGCGTGGCCGCCCGTCCCTTTTTCAGGGCAGGCTCTTCGCCATATAGAGTTCGCCGAGCGTGAAACCCTGTTTGCGATAGTATTCGCGGGTGCCGAGGGCGGAGATGACGGCCAGGCGCTGGTAGCCGGCGGCCAGTGATTGGCGCTCGGCTTCGGCGATGAGGGCGGCGCCAAGGCCCAGGTGCTGGGCCTCACCCTGGGCGCTGTCGCCCAGGCGCACCACGGGGCCATAGACATGAACTTCGCGGATGATGGCGGCGCCGCGCAGCTCGTCAATGCCGGTCTCGGCCACGGCTTCCGGCGCAGGCAGCGAAAGGCGCAGGAACCCAGCCAGTTTTCCGCTCTCGGTGTTGAAGCTCAAGAAGCGCTCCTCCCCGCCAGTGGTGTCATAAGCCTGTGTTGCCAATTCCAAATGACCCGTTATCTTTTCGCCCTTGACTTCGCGGCAGCGAATGCACTGGCAGGCCTGCCCGCGCTCGGCCAGCCGGCGCTGGGCTACCTCGCGCAGGTTGGAGGCCGTGCTGCCGGCCACGACGTGCCCGGCGGGGATGTCGCGCACGATGCGATTGAGGCGCACATAGCGCGGGGTGCGCAGCTTACAGTCAGCCAGTAGCTCCACCAGCTCCGCGTCGGTGTAGGGCCGATACTCGCCCCGCTCCCACCAGCTCAATAGCTCGGCCTCGCGCACCAGCGCGCACGGATAGATCTTCAGCTCGTCGGGGCGCAAACCGGGGTCGGACCACAACTGGTCATAATCCAGCCGGTCACTCTCGGGCGTGGCGCCCAGCAGGTTGGGCATCCAATGCAGGTGCAGTTTGAAGCCGGCCGCGCGCAGGAGGCGCACCGCCTGGCGCGTCTGCGCCACCGTGTGGCCGCGGCGGTTGAGGTCCAGGATACGGTCGTCCAGGCTCTGGGCGCCGAGCTGCACCTTGGTGACGCCGTAGAGCCGCAGCCGCTGCACCTCAGCCGCGTCAATGTAGTCCGGCCGGGTCTCGATCACCAGGCCCACGTTGCGCCGGGCAGCGGTCTCATTGCGGCGCTGCGCCTCGTCCAACGTGGCCGAGTCGCTGCCATTGATGGCATCGAGGCAGCGCTGGATGAACCAGGCCTGGTAATCGGGCGGGTAATAGGACCAGGTGCCGCCGAGAATGAGCAGTTCGACTTTATCGGTAGGATGGCCGATGTTTTCCAGCGCACGCAGCCGGGCGGCGGTCGTGGCATACGGATCGAATTGGTGATACTCGGCCCGGATGGCGCCCGGCTCATCGGCCAGGTAGCTCTTCGGCATGCGCACATCGGTGGGGCAGAAGATGCACTCGCCAGGACAAGGGAAGGGCTTGGTCAGCACGGTGACGGTGGCCACGCCCGAGAGCGTGCGCACCGGCTTCATCTGAAGCCGGCGCAGCGTCTCGGGGTCGAAGCTCAGCCGTCCCTCGTCGCAAAAGCGCCGATAGGCCGCCACGAGGGTGTCCTTGGCGAACTGGCCGTTGGCGCGCGGATAGCGCCGCAGCAGGCGGGCCATATCGCCCGGGCCAAACGGCGCCAGCCCGGCCGCCTCCTGGATCAGGCGCAGAAGCTGGGCATCGTCGGAGGCATCCGCGGCCTTAGTGTGTTTATCGTGCCATGCGTGCGCGCTCATCTGCTTTGCAATCACCTATTACCATTTGCTATTGTAACTGCTCGGCCAGGCGGCGCGGACCTTTCAATGTAACCAGGGAAATCAAGGATCTTTGGGCCGAAAGGGATGCCGCGGCCCCGACCCTTGCGGGCGTCTGGCCGCGGCATCCAATTTGGCCGGCATTTTAGGAAAGGTTGGCAGTTACTGGCCCCTGGCCGCAAGCCTAGAATGCGATCAGTGCCACTGCTGCCACGCACAGCAGCGCGCCGGCCCATTGCCGGCGCCCGATGTGCTCCTTCAAGATGATCCAGGAGAGCAGCACAGTGGCAGCCGGGTAGAGCGACGACAGCACCGCGGCCACATCCAGCCGGGCGTACTGGCGCGCCAGGATGTAGAAGATATTACCACCGGCATCCAGCACACCGGCCAGCAGCGCGATGGGGCTGCTGGTGAGCGACGGCAGCGGCAAGCGCCGCGCCGCCAACAGGACCAGGGCGGTCAGCAGCGTCAGCGTGCGCGAAATGACCAGGGGCGTGAAGAGATAACCGCGATCGAGCAGGCCCATGAAAACAAAAAAGCCCCCAAAGCCCAGGCCGGCGATCACCGCCAGCACCATCTCGGCGCGCGACACGCGCGACGCGCCCTGCGTGGGCGCCGACACCAGCCACAGCCCGGGCGCCGCCACCACAAAACCAGCCAACTGGCTGGGGCCCGGCAGGCCGGCCAGGAACATGCCGAATACCGCCGGCAGCACGGCGCTGATCACGGCCGTGATGGGCGCCACGGCGGCGGCGTGGCCAAGCGATAGCGCCTGATACAAGCAGGCGATGCCCACTGCCCCCGACACACCGCCCAACGCGGCCCACACCCAGCCAGCCAGCGGCGGCCAGCCTTCGTGCCGGACAAGCGCCAGGACAACTAATAGAATGACGCCGGACAAGGCCGACAACACCAGCACGTGATAGTTATTGGCGCCGCGGGTGGCATAGCCCCCGCTGAAATCGCCGCTGCCCCAGACGGCCGCGGAGGTCAGCGCTAACAGGGCGCCCAGGATCGAGGTTGGCAATCGCGTGCTCCGCAAAAGGGTGCTACATGGGCGCCGCGGGCGGCGGCGGCTCCGGGCGATCCGGCGTAGGCTGGATCGTGGGCGCGCTAGAGCCCGCCGGCTGGCCGGGCGCGTCAACTGAAGCCACCGGAGCCGTAGTTGGGGTCTCAGGAGCGGGTGCGACCGCCGCCGGCGTTGCGGCCGGCGTCTCAGAGATGATGTGGGCGTGCCCTTCAATCACCGGCCCAGCCGCGTGGCCGGCAGCGTGCAGGGCATTCTCGTCAATGGATTGGCGCACCAGGCGCGCATTCAGCGTCTCCAGCGCCTGCGAGACACGCTCAACCCAATCGAGCGAGACCATGGCGATGATAGCAGAACTGCCAGGGGGCAGCAGCGCCTGCATCTGCTCCAGGTTGCTGTTGGTGAAACCCATGTCGATCTTGTGGGCGGCCACGCCGCCCGCCGCGGCGCCCGCCGCCGCGCCCACGATGACACCGGCCGGGCCGCCGATCAGGCCCACCAACCCGCCCACAATTGCGCCGAAAACGGCCCCGGCGGATGCACGCACATCCTCGGTCTCTTTGATGTGCGCGTGGCCGCTCGCCGTCTTGACCAGCACGGCGGCATTGACGACGCTGACGACGCCGTCCTTCTGCATTTCCTTAAGTTGCCTGAGCGCTGCTTCCGCGGCCTGCTCGCCGTCAAAGGCGGCGACGAGGAGTTCGATTGGGGAGGACATGGCATTTCTCCAGGGTTGAGAAGTCAACTGGTCAACTGGTCAACTGGTCAACTGGTTAATTGGTCAAGGGATTACGCAATGCAGTCATCGACAAGGGACCAATGCACACATGGACCAATTGACCGATTCACCGATTGACCATTTGACCCGCATTTCTCTAATATAATCTTGCCCAATGGAATTGTCCACCATCCAGGCGCTGGCCGCGCTCAACAAGCAGTTTTACGAAAAGCATGCGGAAGACTTTGCCGATTCCCGGCCACGGCTGGCGGCGGGCGTGCAGCGCGTGCTGGCCGGCATTGGGGCGGGTGCGCGGGTGTTGGAGGTGGGCTGCGGCGACGGCAAGGTGGGTCGGGCGTTGGCCCGCGCCGGCGTGGCCGGATACGTCGGGCTCGACGCGAGCGAGGCGATGCTGGCGAGGGCAGAACGATATACGACCGCGGCGCGAGACGAAGTACATTTGCGCGGGATGAAAGATGTGGCCGAAATATCCGTCTTTCGTCATGCGCAGCAGTCTTTCGTCTTCTTGTCTGCCGACCTCATCTTACCAGCCTGGCCTGGCGTGCTCGCGGGCCAGACTTTCGATTGGATTCTGGGCTTTGCCGTGCTGCACCATCTGCCCGGCTACAACCTGCGCGCGGATGTGCTGAGGACGCTAACGGAGCATTTGGCGCCAGGCGGCCGGATCGCGTTGTCCAACTGGCGGATTTCGC
>JAYTFQ010000691.1:0-2684 GCA_043734225.1 Anaerolineales bacterium
ATCAAGGACCTGCTGTCAGGCAATGCCCAGAAGGTGCAGACCATCATCCCCATCCCAATGTTTGGCGCTAACAGTAACGCGCCCTTCCAGCAGGATGTGGCCGGCGCCAAGGCCCTGCTCCAGAAGGCCGGAGTCAGCGGCCTCAGCTTTGAGATGCTGATCCCGGACGGCGCCGCGCCGGGCGGCGTGCAGTGGGCCGACCTGGGCGCCAAGCTCAAGTCGGACTGGGACCAAATCGGGGTGACGGTCACGATCAAGCAGGAATCCTTTGCTGAACTGCTGAAATCGTACCGCGCCCAGAAGGCTGTGTTGGCGCTGCTGTACTGGGGCCCTGACTTTGCCGACCCCGACACGAATGTGACTCCCTTTACGAGCTACAAGGCGCACTCAATCGCCTGGCGAAATTCGTGGGATGATCCCATCGCCACCAAGTCGGCCGCGGCGGCGCTGATGACCGATCCCACGGCGCGCGTAGCAGCCTACAAGGAGATCACCGAGTACGTGCTGCACAATGGCCCGTATGCCGTCCTGTATCAGCCTGCCGCCCTGTTTGGTATCCGCACCAACATTCAGGGCTTTGCCTGGAACCCGATGGGCTTTGCCGACTTCTGGTCTATCAGCAAGACCAAGTAGTTAAGACACAGCCAATCTATCTGGGCGTCGGCCGGCTTTTTTGCCGGCCGGCGCCCAGCCTCGTTGCGAACCGCTGACGTCCGCCTGCCATGGCCCTGCTCTCTTACTTGCTCCGACGGCTCGTGGGCTTTTTGGCCGTGATGGTCGGGGTTTCGATCATCACCTTCGCCCTGTCACATGTCGTTCCTGCCGACCCAGCCATAGTGGCGCTGGGCGACCATGCCTCTGAAGCTCAGATCAACGCCTTCCGTGATAAATTTGGGCTGAACAAGCCCGTTCCCGAGCAGTATTGGATCTACGTCACCAACCTGGTGCAGGGTGATCTGGGCACCAGCCTGCGCACCCGCCGGCCGGTGGCGGCCGATCTGCGCGACTTTTTCCCGGCGACCTTTGAGTTATCGCTGACCGCGCTCGTCTTTTCCATCCTCATCGGCGTGCCGGCCGGGGTGGCCTCGGCCGTGTCCCGCAATCGTCTCCCCGACCATGTGGTGCGGGTGGTGTCGTTGATTGGCGGGTCGGTTCCTATCTTCTGGCTCGGCCTGGTGTTGATCGGCTTTTTCTATGGGCGCCTGGGTTGGCTGCCAGGGGGCGCGCGCATCGACAGATTCATTCCGCCCGCGCCAACCGTGACCGGCCTGTTCACGATCGACAGTCTGCTGGCTGGCAACTCACAAGCTTTTTGGAGCAGCGCCCAGCATTTGCTTCTGCCGGCCCTGACCTTGGGCTATTTCTCCACCGCCATCATCGCGCGTATGATGCGCTCCAGCATGCTCGAAGTGCTCAACCAGGATTACGTTTTGGCGGCGCGCGCCAAAGGCCAGCGCGAGGTTAAGGTGATCTGGCATCACGCCGTCCGCAATGCCCTCATTCCCACTGTGACGACAATTGGGGTGACGTTTGGCAGCCTGCTCTCCGGCGCGGTGCTCACCGAAACCATCTTTAGCTGGCCAGGCTTGGGTCGCTATGCCACCAACTCTGCCATCAACCTCGACTTCCCGGCTGTGATGGGCGTGACCTTGCTGGCAGCCCTGGTCTATACTGCCGCCAACCTGACGGTGGACGTCGGCTATAACTGGCTTGACCCACGGATCCGCAGTGGCTGAGGGGGTCGGAGTCTTGACGCCGGTGCCCGCCGCGCCGGCTCGGCCCCGCCGCCGGCCAGCTTGGCTGCGCAGCCCGCTGACCGTGGCTGGCCTGCTGCTCATTTCTGTTTTTGCGTTGGCTGCGCTGGCCGCGCCGCTGCTGGCGCCGGCCGACCCGCTCAAGCAGGTACTGTCTACCCGGCTTAAGCCGCCCACGTCCGCCCACTGGCTGGGCACCGATCAGCTTGGGCGGGACGTGCTCAGCCGGATGCTCTTTGGCGCGCGCATCTCGCTCTTGATCGGTGTGGTGGTCGTAGGTTTGGCCGGCAGCCTGGGCACCTTCGTCGGAGTGGTGGCCGGCTACACGGGCGGTTGGCTGGATGAAGGCCTGATGCGCCTGACGGATATCTTCTTCGCGTTTCCAGCGCTGATCCTGGCCATGGCCATTTCGGGCGCGCTTGGTCCCAGCCTGACGAATGCCATGATTGCCATTGCCGTGGTGTCCTGGCCGGTCTATGCCCGCCTGGTGCGGTCGCAGGTGTTGAGCCTGCGCCAGCGCGAATATGTCGAAGCCGCGCGCAGCCTGGGCGCTTCCACGCCCAGCATCATCTGGCGGCACATTCTGCCCAACACGCTGGCCCCGCTGATGGTCCAGGCCAGCTTTGACCTGGGCGGCGCCATTCTGGCGGCCGCCGGGCTGAGCTTCATTGGTTTTGGCACCCAGCCGCCTACGCCCGAGTGGGGGGTGATGATCAGCGAAGGCCGCAATTACATTGCCACCCAGCCCTGGCTGTCGCTCTTCCCGGGCCTGGCCATCCTGTTTACCGTGGCGGCCTTCAACCTCATTGGTGACGGCCTGCGCGACGCGTTAGACCCGCGCTTGCGCGGGAAGATGTAGCGGTACGGTCACGGCCCCGACTGTCGCAAGACTCCACCCAAATTAGATGCGGTGGCCCGACGATCGTCGGG
>JAYTFQ010000692.1:0-5270 GCA_043734225.1 Anaerolineales bacterium
TCGGCGGCAGGGTCACGCTCGGCGCGCCCGGCGTGGCCGCGGCCAACGTGGCCGGCGCGGATCGGGTGGCTGTCGCGGCCGGCAAGCGGGCTGTGGCTGTGGCCGGCGGCGCTCTGGTGGGGGTGGCGGGCGCCAGCACTGGCGTTGCCGTGCGGCGCGACGAGAACAGTCCGGCAGTCAGCGCGCCACCGCTTGCAAACGCGCCCACCGCCAGCAGCAGCGCCAGAGGCACGCCCAGCAGATACCAGACCCGCCGATTGGGCCGTGGCTGCGCCACCGGGGCCGGCTTCAGCGCAACGGGCGCCACCGCCGCAACCCGCGCGGCCGAATTTCCAGGCGCCGCCTTCCCAGGCGCCGACATCCCAGGTGCTCCCATCCCCGGCGCCGCCACCGGATTGGCGGCGGCGGGCGGGGCGCGGCGCGGCTCGGGCGGTTTGGTGGTCAGCAGCGCGGCCGGCCCGGGCATCGACTGGGTCTCCTCCAGCGGTTTAGCGCTCACCCGCTCCGTGGGCCGCAGCGCGGCCAGGAACTCGGGGGCGGTGGCAAAGCGGCCTTCGGGTTGCAGGCTCATCGCCTTCTGAATGGCATTCGCCACCCGAGTCGTCACCATCGGGTTGAGCTTCAGGAGCGGGATCAGCGTCTGGTGCTCCAGGGCGCGTTCCAGCGCATCCACCGGCTTCTGCCCAGCCAGCAAGGCGTACAGGGTGGCGCCCAAAGAATACAGGTCGGAGCGCAGGTCCGTGCGCCCGCTGCCATACTGTTACGGCGGCGAATAGCCGGGGCTCAGCCCCTTGGCGCCGGTAGCCGTCGTCTCGGCGCCCACCTGCGCCTTGGCCAGGCCAAAATCCACCAGCACGGCCCGGCCCTCGGGCGTCAGCTTGATATTGCCCGGTTTGATGTCGCGATGCACGACCGGCGGCTGGCGGGCGTGCAGATACTGCAGCGCGTCCAGGATATCCGCGCCCCAGGCCACCACCTCACGTTCGGGCAGCGGCCGGTTCTCGCGCCTGAAGCGCTCACCGGCGTCCTCGCCGGCCACGAAATCCATCACCAGATACTGGCCCTGCCCGGGGACGACAAAATGATCGGTGACGCGCGGCAGGCTGGGGTGGCGCAGACTGGCCAGCAGCGTGGCTTCGCGCCGGAACTGCTGGGCGAACTGGGGCGAGACGAACAGGTTTTCCTTGATCGCCACGTCCACACCCAGGTTTTCATCGCGGGCGTGATACACGGCGCCCATGCCCCCGCGGCCCAACTCAGCCACGATGCGATAGCGGTTAACCAGCAGCGATCCCACTTCGAGAGGCATATGCCGCGAGTATATCGCAAACACTGCTTGTCAGCGCTGTCCTACGCCGACTCTTCCATGATCACCCTCAGCGGTTTCCGCGCCTGTCCTATGGTCGCGCTGCGCGTCCGCGCCTAACATGAACAAGGCCTGAGCAAACGAACGACCCGCACCCGAGCCTTGGCCGGCGCGAAAAACAAAGGAGCCCCTGCGTTATGACCATCAGCCCTAATCGCGTCTTCACCTGGAAATTCACACAGCTTGTTTGGCTTTTATTCGGCCTGCTGGAGTCTCTCATCGGTCTGCGCGTGCTGCTGCGGCTGATTGCCGCCAACCCAGCCAACCCGTTTGCCGCGCTAATTTACAACTTCAGCTACCCGTTCGTTTGGCCGTTCGTTGGGCTTACGCGCACCCCCAGCGCTGGCGGCGTGGTGCTGGAGATTTCCTCCTTGATCGCAATGTTCGTCTACACGCTGGTTGCCTGGGTCATCGTGCAGTTGGTCTGGATCCTGACTGACCGCCCGCGCAGCGCCGTCATCGTGCGCGACACGACCGTGGTCGAACACACCCTGCCCACCCAGGTTCGCGAGACAACCGTGGTCGAGCGGACCATCCCGGCCCGGACCCTTAACCAGCCGCGCCTATAGCCGGCCAGTGAGTCACACGACTGAACGAAATAGGCTATCCGTCCAAAAGGAGAATCAGTCATGAGCTACGATATGAAGGATTTTGAGCTGCCCGAGATCAACCCGATGATCGGCGTGTTTGCCGCCGGCGTGCTGCTGGGCGGCCTGGTCGGCGCTCTGGGCATGCTGCTGGCGGCCCCGCAATCCGGCGAGCGCACCCGCAAGCAGATCCGGCGCAAGGCGCTGGCGCTGCGCGACCAGGCCACCGACAACGCCGAAGAAGCCCTGAGCAAGGCCGAAGAATCGTTGGATGAGGCCCTCAAGCACGCCCGCCACCTGCGCAAGAACGCCCTGGGCCGCGTGGATGACGCGCAAAAGCGCGGCGAGGAATTGGTGGACAACCAACTGGGGCGCGTGAAAGCCGCGGTTGAGGCCGGCAAGAAAGTGGTGCGCCGCCAGGCCAATCACAACTGATTGACTGGACCGGCCGCTCAAAACCGGTTCAATGCTATCCGCATATCCTTCCGTAATCTTTATAGAAAGTGGTGACAGCCATGCCTCTGCAAACCTTGAACGACCTGTTTGTGAGTGAGTTGAAAGATCTGTACAGCGCCGAGCATCAATTGATTAAGGCCCTGCCCAAGATGGCCAAGGCAGCGGACAACGTGCAGCTGGGCCGGGCTTTTGCCTCGCATCTGGAGCAAACCCAAGAGCACGCCCGCCGCATCGAGGAGATTTTCAGCGCCGGCCTGGAAGGCTCGCCGCGCGGCAAGAAATGCGCCGCCATGGAGGGCCTGGTGACCGAGGGCAAGGAGGTCCTCGCCGAAGAGGGAGCGCCGGATGTGAAAGACGCCGCCCTGATCGGCGCTGCCCAGCGCGTGGAGCACTATGAAATCGCGGCGTATGGCACCGCCCGCGCCCACGCCCAGCAGCTCGGCTATGCCAACGCGGCCAAACTGCTCGAGCAAACCCTGAACGAGGAGTCCGCTGCCAACGAAAAGTTAACCAAGATCGCCGAAGACTCGGTGAATGTCTCGGCGGCGCAGAAACATAACGCTGGGCCGGTGCAGTCGCGCAATTAACGCCCTTCGCGGCCTGCTCGAAATGTAGCGTTCGCTGGGGCGGGCCCGCCGCCGACAATCGCGCGGGCCCGCCCCAGACCCGTTGCCCGGCCGGCCGCTCGGCCTCCCGGGACCACCAGGACAATCCTATGGAACAGACCTTTCCACGCCCGGCCCCGCATCTCAGCCATGCCCATCGCTGGTGGAAGGCTCTGGCCACACTGGCGCGACAATTGCGCCAGACCTTCAATCACTGGAATGCCGTCAAAGCCCAACGCCTGGGCGCCGCGCTGGCCTACTACACGATCTTTGCGCTGGCGCCGCTGCTGATCATTGCCATCCTCATCGCCGGCGCCATCTTTGGCCAGACCGCCGCCAAGGAACGCGTCGTGGGGGAGGTCAGCTATCTCATGGGCCCGCAGGGCGCGGCCGGCGTATCTAGCCTGTTGGACCAACAAACATTTCCAGGTCAGTCAGGCGTATTGCCGACCGTCATCAGCCTGGCCACACTCTTCCTGGGCGCCATTGGCCTGTTTGGCCAGTTGCAAGACGCCTTCGATACGGTCTGGGAAGTAACACCTCCGCCCACGCATGGCCTTGTCAGCATAATTCGGCAGCGGATTCTTCCCTTCGGAATGGTGCTCGCCTTCGGTTTCCTGCTGCTGGTGGCCCTGGTCATCAACGCGGCGCTGACGGCCATCAGCACCTACCTTGGACCCCAGATTCCGTATTTCGCTTTGCTCAACACGGCCATCAATGTGATCCTGCCGCTGGTGGTCACCACCCTGCTGTTCGCGGCCCTGTTCAAATCCGTGCCGCATGTGCAGCTCAAATGGCGCGATCTGTGGCCCGGCGCGGCGCTTACCGCCGTGCTGTTCACCATCGGCAAAATCGCCATTGGGTTTTACCTGGGCCACAGCAGCCTGGCCAGCGCCACCGGCGCCACCGGCTCGCTGCTGGTGGTGCTGGTCTGGGTTTACTACTCGTCGCAAATTTTGCTGTTCGGCGCGGTGTTTACCCGCGTCTACGCCCAAAGCCGAAGCGGGCCGGCCCTGCCCACGGGCGCCCATCCTATGGTTGTCGCCGGCGGCCAACTGTCACCCACCGGTCATTGGACGGCGCCGAGCGGAACCCGCGCGTCATTTGCCAGCGCGCCGCGCGCCAATTGGTTGGGCGCCGTGCTGGTCTTTGTGGCCGCGCTGGGCGCCGGTCTGGCGGTCGCCCTGCGCCGCCAGCACACCCCGGCTCAACTCACCTATAACCGCGCAGGATTAGCGCCGCGCCCTCGGCGAGAGGACGCTGGCAGGAGACGCCCATGTCTGACCAATTCACTCACAGCATCGTCGTGCTGGCCAATGTGGCCGACGTTTACCGCATCTGGTCGAACTTCGAGTTTTTTCCGCGCTTCATGCACGACATCAAATCCGTGACCATGCTGGACGCCCGCACCAGCCACTGGGTGATGAAGGGTCCGCTAGGAACAGATATTGAATGGGACGCCGAGACCACCCGCCAGGAAGAAAACCAGCGCCTGGCCTGGAACAGCAAAGACAACAGCGCCGTCAAGACCAGCGGCCAGGTGACCTTTCAATCGCTGGCGGTGAACGAAACCGAGGTCACCGTCACGCTCCAATACGACCCGCCGGCCGGCGCTGCTGGCCAGGCCTTTGCCAGCCTGTTCGCCCACCCAGGGAAACGCGTTAAGGAAGATCTGGAGCAATTCAAGTCCTTTGTGGAGAACACCGCCGAGCGGCTGCATGGGCCGAAGGCCGCCGCCAGCGTGCCGGCCAAAGACGGCCTGTAGCCCGCAGTGCAAAGCATGGATATTGGCGAAACGCAGCCCGTGCCGGCTGTGCGCCCTTCGCCGCGCGCACAGCCGGCGCGCACAGCCGGCACGGGCCCATCCGATGTTGTCATCCAGGCGCGCGATCTGACCAAGACTTTTGGAACGGAGTCGGCCGTACGGGAACTAAATTTGGACGTGCCCCGAGGCACGATCTTTGGCCTGATCGGCCCCAGCGGCTGCGGCAAAACGACCACGGTGCGGCTGATGACCGGGGTGCTTTTGCCCACCTCGGGGCAGATCCAGGTGCTGGGTGTTTCACCGAGGCATTTTTCAGGCCAGACCCGGCGGCAGTTGGGCTACATGCCCCAGCAGTTTGTGTTGTATCCCAATCTGAGCGTCTGGGAAAATCTCAACTTCAGCGCCTCGCTCTATGGGCTAGGCTTCAATCGCGGCCGGCGGCTAAAGGAGCTGCTGGAGTTTGTAGAGCTATATCCCCACCGGAACAAGCT
>JAYTFQ010000693.1:0-4051 GCA_043734225.1 Anaerolineales bacterium
CAATTTGAACGCCCCTGCTCACGCGCGGGAATAAAATCAATAGCAATCCGCGCTGCCCGGGTCGGTGTAATCGATGCCGGGGGAGGGGTTGGCCGCCGCGCCGAAATAGTCGAATCAGCCGGCCGCGGCTGCATTGATTCCCAGCGGCAGCCGCCGCTGCATGACGATGTCACGCTGCAGGTCGCCGCCCAGCCGAAAACTCTGCGTGCTGGTCTGCATAAAGCCCCAGCGGGCATAAAAGGCGATGGCCCGCGCATTGCGCTCCCACACGCCCAGCCAGGCCGCGTCGCAGCCGCGCTGCTCGGCCTCCGCCAGGCAGGCGGCCATGAGCGCCGCGCCCACCCCGCGCCCGATGAAGCCGCGCAGGGCGTAGAGGCGGGCGATCTCCAGCGGGCGCTGGCCCAGCGCCGGGCTGGGCGGCGGGCCCTGGCGCAGGTGGGCAAAGCCGGCGGTCTGGCTGCCGGCCTCGGCGATCAAAAACAATCCGCGCGGGTCGGCCAGCTCGGCGGCCTGTTTGGCCGTGCTGAAGGCGCCGGCCAGATAGGCGGCCATGTCTTCCGGGGCGTTATCGGCCGCGAAGGTATCGGCGAAGGCCTGCGCGCCGATGGCGGCCAGCAATTCGTTGTCGGCCGGGCTGGCGCGGCGCAGGCTGACAGGAATGGTGCCCATCGACCTGATTGTAACCGCTCCGACGGGTATACAATATCGGCCGAATGGAATGCTGTGGCCCGACACTCGCGGGGGTTGGGCCACAGCATTCCATTCGGCCCAAACCATACTTGATATCTCGGGTTGCGCATGACCCCCATTCGTTTCGCCGCCATCGGCCTGAACCACGGCCACATCCACGACCTGGTCGGCCTGCTGCAGCGCGCCGGAGCCGAGCTGGCCGGCTACTATGCCGCCGAGCCGGCGCTGTGCGCGGAATTTGCCCGCCAATACCCGGCCGCGCCGCTGGCCGCCAGCGAGGCCGCGCTGCTGGAAGACGAGCGCATCGCGCTCATCGTCTCCGCCGCCATTCCGGCTGAGCGGGCCGCGCTGGGCCTGCGCGCCATGCGCCACGGCAAGGATGTGCTGAGCGACAAGCCCGGCTTTACCACGCTGGAACAATTGGCCCAGGCGCGCCAGGCGCAGGCCGAGACCGGCCGCCTCTACTCGGTGTGCTTCAGCGAGCGCTTCCAGAGCCCGGCCACGGTGCGCGCCGCCGAGTTGGCGCGCGGTGGCGCGCTGGGGCAGATCGTGCAGACCATCGGCCTGGGGCCGCACCGCGCCAACCTGGCCAGCCGGCCGGAGTGGTTCTTCCAGCGCGCGGCCTATGGCGGCATCCTGGTGGATATTGGCGCGCACCAGGCCGACCAGTTTCTGCACTTCACCGGCTCGGCCACGGCCGAGGTGGTGAGCGCCCAGGTGGGCAACCTGGCTCACCCCGAGCACCCGGAGCTGGAAGACTTTGGCGACATGCTGCTGCGCGGCCCGGCCGCCACCGGCTACGCGCGCGTGGATTGGTTCACGCCCAATGGCCTGGAGACCTGGGGCGATGGGCGGCTGTTTGTGCTGGGCACGCACGGCTATCTGGAAGTGCGCAAGAATGTGGACGTGGGCGGCCAGCCGGGCGGGGAGCACCTGCTGTGGGTGGATGGCGCCGGCCCGCACGTCGAGGACTGCCGCGGCGGCGATCTGCCTTACGGCCGGCAGCTTCTGGCCGACATCCGCGACCGCACTGAAACGGCCATGCCGCAGGCGCACTGCTTCCTGGCCTGCGAGCTGGCGCTGCGGGCGCAGGCGGGCGCGGCGCGGGTGGGCGCGGCCCAGTCGGGCCGGTGACGGATGGCCGCCATGCACATTGAGTTCAGCGGCAAGATTTTTGTCTGGCGCGGTCCGTCCCCTTATTATTACGTCGCGGTTCCCGAGCAGCCGAGCGCCGACATTAAAGCCATTGCCAGTTTCGTGACCTATGGCTGGGGCGTGATCCCGGTGAAAGTGCGCATCGGCCAGACCGAGTGGACGACGTCTTTGTTCCCCAAAGACGGCCGCTACCTGGTTCCGCTCAAAGACAAAATTCGCAAGGCGGAAAAGCTGGCGGAAGGCGACGAGGTGACGATCGGGCTGGAAGCGGGGTGAGAAACGAGCGCCTTCAGCTCGGCGGGCGAGACCCAAGCAACAGGGCAGGCGTTGGAAGCCTGCCCTGTTTGCCTTGGCGGCGCGGCGCGCGGGCCGGCCGCCACCCGAGCCTGTTTATGCGGGCAGCACGGCGAAGCGCGCAACGGCCACGACCAGCGCCAGCGCCAGCAGCACCGAGTTGGCCGCGATCATGGGGTACTCATGCCGCCGGGCGTGCGTCAGCGCGGCGCCGATCATCGTCAAAACTAACCCGGTGGCCGCCAGCGGCGTCAGCCATGGCAAAATCCCGGTGGCGGCGGGCAGCACCAGGCCAACCGCTCCCAAGACCTCAAGCAGCCCAATACCCCTCACCACGGCCGGCGGAAAGTCCTTCACCCAGCCCATGTTCTGGGCCAGGCGCTCCAGGGGCTGCGTCAGCTTCATCGTCCCAGCCATTAGAAAGCTCAATGCCACCACGACTTGTAACACCCACAGTACGACGTTCATTCTTCCTCGCTCCTTGTTCGCGTCAGCCGTTGCTTAATCAACGAATGTTGAGTACTATACTAGTGTTGTCAATATCGAAAATCAACCAACAATCCGCCTGAACTGTCGAGAAAACGACAGACCGCGAAAACTAACGGGTAAACGACAGAAAGCTCAGAATGTTGCTCAAGGACAATGAAACCAAGGTGGACCCACGCACCCGGCGCACGCGCCAGATGCTGCACGCCGCGTTCCGTGATTTGATGCGTGAGCAAGATTTTCAGAGTATTTCGGTGCAGAAAATCACCGAGCGGGCGGGGTTGAATCGAGCCACGTTTTACGCGCACTATGTGGACAAGTACGCGCTGCTAGCCGAGAGCGTGCGCGAAGATTTGCAAACGCTGCTGGAACAACAGATGCCCGACATGCGCGCGTTCACGTTGGGCAATCTGCGCTTGCTGATCATTACCGCCTATGAGTTCATGGGCCGCTTCTCCGGAAAGTGCGCGCCGGGCGCCGCCGGCGACCATGCCGAGCAGATGCTGATCGGCGTTCAGGTTCAGCAGCACATTTACGAGATGTTGAAGGATTGGTTTGAGCGCGAGCAGACAGGCGAGCGCCGGCACGCCATTTCCACGGAACACGGTGCGCTGGCCTTGAGCTGGACTATCTTCGGCACCGCCAGCCAGTCCATGATGGTGGCACACAAACCGGCCAGCCGGGAGTTTGCGGATGAGCTTCTGGCGTTTTTGAGGCCGGCGCTGAGTGAGTATCTGTCGCCGGAGGTTGAGGACTGATATCGCCGGGTTTGAGGCGGCTGAACGATCGCGGCCTGCCTGGCAAAAGGGGAGCAAGCGGTGCTGAGCGCCCAGCTACGGCGCGCCGCGCGTGACCAGCGCCCCTGCCTGCGCGCTGGGGCAGGCGGCGCGCTGGCGGGGGTGGATCGGAAAAGTTCGCTCAGGCCGCCGCGGCTAGGCCGCGGACGGCATGCTGGCGAACTGGATCTTGTTGCCTTCCAGGTCGTAGAACGTGCCGTAGGTGACCATGCCGGGGATGGCCACCACGTCGTCGACCTTGATGCCCTTGGCCTTCAGCGCGGCGCTGGTGGCGTGGGCGTCGTCCACCGTCAGCACGGCGATGGCGCCGTGGAGCGGCTGCGGGCCCCAGGCCGGGTCCCAGCGGTTGATGGCCACGTGCGTTTCGTTGGGGTTGCCCAGCTCGAACCAGCCGGCCTCGTCGCTGTCAAAGGCCACTGGCCATTCCAGCGTCTCCTGATAGAACTTCTTGGCGGCCTTAAAGTTGAGGACGTGGTACTGCACCACGTTGACATTTTTGAACTGCGGCATCCCATTCGGCCGGCCATCCGCGGCAGGCGATCATCCCGCGCAGGGGCGACGTATGGTGGGCGTATGGCGCGCGTAGGCCGGCCGCCCAGTGGCAGGGCGGGGGGCATGGTATTCTCTTG
>JAYTFQ010000694.1:0-8464 GCA_043734225.1 Anaerolineales bacterium
GCAGTGCGGGCTCGCCGGCAGGCTGCAAACCATAGGCACCCAGCGCGGCCGGCAGCACCACCGACAGGCCGCGCTCCAGCGCGAGGCCGCCGCTAGCCGTCTCCAGTGTGCCCGCGCCCTCCAGCACCGTCAGGATTTCGAACGTGCCGGCGTCGGTGGCGGCGGTCTGCGCGCCGGCCAGGGTACAGGCTTCCAGCGCGAAGAACGGGCAGGCCACCAGCAGCACGCGGCCCACGCCCAGCACCAGCGGCGGGATGGCGGCGCGCGGCGCGGGGTTGTAATCCATCACATCCAGCGACTTCTCCACGTGCAGCGCGCGCGGCTGGCCGGTGACGGCATCGCGCCGGTCATAGTCGTAGACGCGATAGGTCAGGTCCGACTTCTGCTGGATCTCGAACAGGACGATGCCGGCCTCGACCGCGTGCACCGTGCCGGCCGGCACAAAAACAACGTCGCCAGGCGTCACCGGCAGGCGCCGCATCAGCGTCTCCACCTGACCGGATTGAATGGCGGCGGCAAACTCGGGGCGGTTGCTGGGCCGCGCCAGGCCATAGATGACGGTGGCGCCCGGCGCGGCGCTCAGGATATACCAGGCCTCGGTCTTGCCGTGAAAGCCGGTGGCCGCTTCGCGGCTGTGGGCATAGGCGTCGTCCGGGTGCACCTGGATCGAGAGCCGGTCGGCAGCGTCGATGAACTTGGCCAGCAGCGGGAAATCGGCGCCATAGCGGGCAACCGTGCGCGTGCCGGACAGCGCGGCGCCATAGTCGCGCGTGGCCGCGGCCAAGGTCTGGCCGGCCAGCGGCCCGTTGCGGATGACGTTCTGGTCATACACCTGCCACGTCTCGCCCAGGCGCTCTGGGCGCGGCTGGGGCAGGTTCAGCCAGGCGGCCAACTGCGTGCCGCCCCAAATGGGCTGCACCAGCCGGCGTTCGGTGAGCAATGGATAGAGTGTTTGCATCGCGAGCGCTATTTTACGCCCAGTTGGCCGGGCGAGCACAATTCGAGAATTTTCGCCGTATGGGCGAGGTGGTAGGCGCGCGGTCGCCGCGCCCTGCACGGCCAAGTGACAATCGTCCGCCAGCCGTGTGACAGACGGCACTATCCGGTGTAACTGGGTCAATTTAGACTGTGCTTCGTGACCCAGGCGAACAATCCATCCCAAGATTTGAACGGGCAGCCAACGCTGCGGGTACGCCAACGCATGGCGCGTGTGCGTTGGGCACTGCCGGGTGAATTGAATCGTGGCACCCGGGCGCGGCGCGGATGTTCGCCTATCCAGCGGCGCGCAAGGTGGGCCAACCTGCTGGGCGGCGGCGAAGCCGCTGACGTGACGCTGAACTGGCGCATGGCTGAAGTGCAGCGCACCGACTCCAGCCGTAGCTATGAATTAACCGCCCGTGACGCCGCTGGGCGCGATGTCGACATGGAATTGACGCTGACCAACCTGGCCGGCGCCAATCATGCCGCGTTGGGCCCATCCGTGATCCTGCGGGACATGACCGACCGCAAGCGCCGCATGGCAGAAATCTAGCGGAGCAAGGAACCTGCATGTCCGAGCCTGCCTATCGCGTTGCGCTGCCCGATCTGACGTTTTACCAGCAGACCGTTGCCTGCCAGTTTGCCTGCCCGGTGCGCACCGACGCGCGCGGCTACGTCACCGCCATTGCCGCCGGCGACGATGAGCGCGCCTATCTGATCGCGCGCGAAAACAACCCTTTTGCCTCCACCTGCGGCTGGGTGTGCGGCGCGCCGTGCGAGGCCGCCTGCCGCCGCGGCAAAATCGACGCCCCCATCGCCATCCGCGCCCTCAAGCGCTTTGTGGATGACCGCTACGGCGTCTTTCTGGGCGAGAGCGGCGAGCCGCGCCTGCCCCCGGCCTGGCCGGGCTATATCGGCCCGAATGTCACTTTCGACCTGGGCAACACCACCATGCCCAACAGCCGCACCGAGTTGGCCGCCGCCCATCCGCGCGGCCAGCAGACCGGCAAGCGAGTCGCCATTGTGGGCGCCGGGCCGGCCGGCCTCACCTGCGCCCACGATCTGGCGCTGCTGGGGCACACGGTGGTGGTCTTCGACGCCTCTTCGGTGGCGGGCGGCATGCTGCGCCTGGGCGTGCCGGAGTATCGCCTGCCGCGCGATCTGATTGATCTGGAGATCGAATCGATCCTGCGGCTGGGCCCGACCCTCAAGCTGAACCAGGCGCTGGGCCGCGACTTCAGCCTGGCCGATCTGCGGCGCGATTTCGACGCCGTCTTCATTGGCATCGGCACCTACCAGAGCCGCAAGCTCAATGTCGAGGGCGAGCAATTTGACGGCGTGCTGCGCGCGGTTGACTTTCTGATCAACGTTAATCTGGGCGGCTATAACCTGAACCTGGGCAAACGGGTGCTGGTGGTCGGCGGCGGCAACGTGGCCATGGATGTGGCCCGCACCGCCGCCCGGCTGGGGCATCCGGCGCAGTCCGGCGGCGATCTGGACACCGCCCTCGACGTGGCCCGCGCCGCCCGCCGGCTGGGCGCCACCCAGGCGGTGGATTGCCTGGTGGTGGAGGATCGCAGCGAGATGCTGGCCGACCCGCTGGAAGTGGCCGAGGCGCAGGAAGAAGGCATCGTCATCCACACCCACCTGGCGCCCAAGCGCATTGTCGGCGCCAACGGGCGCGCCACCGGCGTGGAGACGCTGGATGTGGCGCGCGCCTTCGACGAGCGCGGCCGCTTCAACCCGCAGCTTGTCCCGGGCAGCGAAAAAATCTGGCCGGCCGACAGCGTCATCATCTCCATTGGCCAGACCGGCGAGCTAACCTGGGTGAAGCCGGAAGACGGGCTGGAGGTGACGCCGCGCGGCACCCTGGTCATGAACAAGGAAACGCTCATGACCACCGCCGCGGGCGTCTTCGCCGGCGGCGACATCGCTTTTGGGCCGCGGTTGATCGTCAATGCCGTGGCCGACGGCCAGCGCGCCGCGCGCGGCATCCACGGTTATCTGCAGCACGTGCAGCCTAAGCTGGTGCGCAAGGGTTACTTCACGCCGGTTGACAAGCGCGAGTACAGCCAGGTGGGGCCGCTGCGCAATTACCTGCGCTGGCCGCGGCGCCTGCCGGCGGCGCTGCCGGTGCAGCGCCGCATTGGCGTGGCGCGGGTGGAGCTGGGCTATGACCCGGCCGCCGCCGCCGAGCAAGCCGGGCGCTGCCTGATCTGCACCATCAATCCGGTCTTTGAAGGCGAGCTGTGCATCCTGTGCAACGGGTGCGTGGACGTCTGCCCGACCGACTGCCTCAAGCTGGTGTCGGTCAGCGACATTGGCGGCGATGACCAGGTGGCGGCGCTGGTGCAGAACCAGGGCGCCAAATCCGCCATGCTGCTCGATCCCGCCCGCTGCATCCGCTGCGGGCTGTGCGCGGCGCGCTGTCCTACCGAGGCGGTCAAGATGGAAACCTTCCGCTTTACCGAAGAAGTCCAATTCGTGGAGGCTGCATGAGCGCTCAGTCCAAGAGCCGCTGGTCCTTCATCACCGATTCGGCCGTGTGGCGTTCGTTCTTCCGCCACGGGTTCCCCGATAACCCGCTCGACCGCTCGCTGACGATGACCAGCAATGTTTTCCTGCACCTGCACCCGGTGAAGATCAGCCGGCGCAGCCTGGCCTGGAGCTATTCCTTCGGCCTGGGTGTCATCGCCTGCCTGCTGTTTGGCGTGCTCATCTGGACCGGCGTGCTGCTGATGTTCTACTACGTGCCCTCGGTTGAGCGCGCCTACGGGACGATGAAAGACATTCAACTCGGCCTGCCGCTGGGCCAGTTCACGCGCAACATGCACCGCTGGTCGGCGCACGCCATGGTGTTGGTGGTCATCCTGCATCTGGTGCGCGTCTTCTACACCGGCGCCTACAAAGCCCCGCGCCAGTTCAACTGGGTGGTGGGCGTGGTGCTGCTGCTGTTCACGCTGGGCGCCAGCTTCACCGGCTACCTGCTGCCCTGGGACCAGTTGGCCTACTGGGCCATTACCGTCGGCACCAACATCGCCGGCTACGCGCCGCTGGCCGGGCCGATCGCCCACGATCTGCTGCTGGGCGGCTCCGAAGTCGGCCAGAACGCCCTCATTCGCTTCTACACCCTGCACGTCGCGCTATTACCCATGCTGCTGATCCTGGGCATATCGGTGCATGTGTGGCGCGTGCGCAAAGACGGCGGGCTGGCGGCCAACGACGCGCCCCGGGAATGAGCCATGCCTGCTGAACCGACCGTCACCGATGAAATCTTCCCGCAGCACAGCGGCAAGAGCTATGCCCTGGTGGAGACCATGCGCGGCGAAGGCCCGCTGGTGGGCAAAGGCCCGGACGACACTGTCTTCGCCTTTCCGATCGTCCTGCTGATCGAGGGCCTGCTGCTGCTGGGTGTTACCCTGGCTATCTTCCTGTTCTCGCTGGTCAAACAGGCGCCGCTCGATACCCTGGCCAACCCGCTGGTCACCGTCGACCCGGCCAAGGCGCCCTGGTATTTCATCGGCCTGCAGGAGCTGCTGGAGCACATGCACCCGCTGGTGGCCGGCGTCATTTTGCCCGGCGTGCTGGTGGGCTTCTTGATCGTGCTGCCCTATCTCGACCGGGCCAAGGCCGGGGCCGGGGTGTGGTTCAGCTCCGCGCGCGGCAAGCGCATCAGCGCCTGGGCGGCGCTCTACACCCTGATCGCCATGCCGGTCTTGATCGTCCTCGACAACGCCTTCAGCCTGCGCGAAATGCTGCGCGGCCGGGCGCCGGAATGGTTTTCCCAGGGCCTGCTGCCGGCCGGTATTTTGCTGCTGGTGGTGGCGCTGCCGCCGCTGGTGGTGTGGCTGAGTGCTCGCCGCTCGGCCGCGCCGGCCAGCGTGCGCGAGCTGCTGCTGGCGCTGTTTACGGTCATGATTGTGGCCGCCGTCGTCTTTACCCTGAGCGGCTTTTTGTTCCGCGGGCCGGGCTTCAAGATGTATTGGCCCTGGCAAATGCCCAACGGCTACAACCCGTGGGATGGGCTCTAAGCGCTCGGCAAGCCTGACTATGGAGACGCGCATGACTCCGGATATTAAAACGACTCCTCGCCTCTCGCGCCGCGGCTTCCTGGGCGTGCTGTGGGGCGCCGCGCTGGCCGGCCTGGGCTTGCAGGCCGGCGGCGCGCTGTATCAATTTTTCCAGCCGCGCGTGACGGCCGGCGCCTTCGGCGCCAAGGTTAACGCCGGCAAGGTGGCCGAGTTCAAGCCGGGCAAGATCAGCTATGTGCGCCAGGGGCATTTCTTCATCTCGCGCCTGGACGATGGCGGCATGCTGGCCATCTGGCAGCGCTGCACCCACCTGGGCTGCACCGTGCCCTGGGTGCCGGCCGAGGGCCAGTTCCACTGCCCGTGCCACGGTTCGATCTACAACACCAAGGGCGAAGTTATCGGCGGCCCGGCCCCGCGCCCGCTGGACCTGTTCCCGATTGAAGTGGTCAACGGCGAGCTGGTCGTCGACACCGGTTACGCCATTACCCGTGACAAGTTTGACCCATCGCAAGAGACGCACGCCTGAGGCCGCCATGCGCGCAACCGAAAACTACACCCCGCATGTCGTGATTGGCCTGGCGCTCTCGCTGGCCATCCTGGCCGCCTTCCAGCTTTATCTGCTGCGCGAGCCAGGCCGCATTGCCGGCGTGCTAGCGGCCGATAAGAGCCAGGCCGTGGCCGCCGGCGACAAACTGTTTGCCGCCAATTGCGCGCCCTGCCACGGCAGCCAGGGCGAAGGCGATATCGGTCCAGCCCTGAATGACAAAACCTTCCTGGCCGCCACCGCCGACAACACCATCTTCAGCGTCATCAGCTCCGGTGTGCCCGATACCCAAATGCCGGCCTGGAACCAGGTCCACGGCGGCCCGCTGACCGACGAGTCGGTCAGCCAGATCGTGGCCTTTATCCGCGCCTGGGAGCCGGCCGCCCCCGACCGGCGAGCCGCTGCCCTGGCCGGCGACCCGGCGCGCGGCGCGGCGATTTTTTCCAACGTATGCTTCATCTGCCACGGCCCGAACGGCGCCGGCACCGCGCGCGCCCCTGCCCTGAACGACCCGGCGCTCCTGGCCCAGTTCGACGACGCCTGGTTCAAAGACACGATTACAGCCGGCCGGCCCGCCCAGGGCATGCCCACCTGGGGCACCGTGCTCGCCCCCGGACAAATCCGCGACCTGCTGGCCCTGATCGACCAGTGGCGCGCGGCTGCCAGCGTGGTGGCCGCCACGCCGGCGCCCACCGCCGCCGCGCTGGAAGTGGCCCGGCCCTCCAATGCCGGCGGGCCCGGCCCGGCCCTCAACCTGGCCGGCAACGTCACCGCCGGACAAGAAGTGTTCGTGACCAATTGCCAGAAGTGCCACGGGCCGCAGGGCACCGGCGGGGTGAAAAACCCGGGCTCTGACGATGGCACCATCCCGCTGCTCAACCCCATCGATCCCAGCCTGGCCAACAGCGAGCAACCGGTGTTCGCCTTCAACCTGGATCTATTTATTGAGCACGGCTCAACCCCCGGCGGCAGCAGCCCGCAATTGCTCATGTCGGCCTGGGGCGATCAGAAGAAACTGACCGCGCAGCAGATCGCGGACGTGATGGCCTACGTCATCAGCCTGAACACCCCGGCCGGCACAGCCGCGCCCACCGGCCCGGGCATCGCGCGGCCTACCAACGCGGGCGGGCCGGGCAACGCGCTGAACCTGACCGCCGACGCGACCGCCGGCCAGACCGTGTTCGAGGGCAACTGCCAGAAATGCCATGGGCCGCAGGGCACCGGCGGCGTCAACAACCCCGGCTCGACTGACGGCAGCGTGCCAGGGCTCAACCCCATCGACTCAACGCTGGCCAACGCCGATGCGCTGGCGTTCGCTTACAACGTGGACCTGTTCGTGGAGCATGGCTCGACGCCCGGCGGCGCCGGCCCGCAACTGACCATGCCCGCCTGGGGCGATCAGAAGAAGCTGAGCGATCAGCAGATCGCCGATGTGATTGCTTATGTCCTGAGTGTGAACAAACCCTAAAGGAGGGTGATCAATTGATTCAAAAACGATCTACTTGGTTAATGACGTTGGCCATGAGTGCGGCGCTGTTGGCTGCCTGCGCCGCGCCGACCGCGGCGCCGACGGCCACCACCGCCCCGACGACCGCCGCTGCCGCTGAGCCGGCACGGCCATCCAACCCCGGTGGGCCAGGCACGGCCGTGACCTTAAAGGGCGATGCCACGGCCGGCGGCGTTGTGTACGTGGCCAACTGCAAGAAATGCCATGGCGACAACGGCACCGGCGGGGTCAGCAATCCTGGCTCGAGCGATGGCACCGTGCCGGCGCTCAACCCCATTGACGACACGCTCAAGAGCAGCGATCCGGTGGTGTATGCCACCAATCTGGATCTGTTCATCGAGCATGGCTCAACGCCCGGGGGCGACAAACCCACCCAGGTGATGACGGCCTGGGGCGACGAGATGAAACTGACACCCCAGCAAATTGCTGATGTGATCGCCTACGTGATCAGCGTTAACAAACCCTAGCGCGACTTCGTCACGCCCCGGCTCCCCCAGAGCGGGGGACCTTGCCCAAACGGGATCATGGCCGGCACTCTTTGCCGGCCATGATCCCGTTTGCGGAAACGCATTGGACCAACACGCCGTCAAGCGCGCAGGCTGGCCGCGCTCTCTAGCATCTTGTGGCAGGCGTCGTGCAGCATCCACTCGTCGCCACTGGCTAGAAACAGGCGCGCGCCCTGCGTCACCTGTTGGCGCATCAAGTCCGGCTCGGCCGGGTTGTAGACCACGCCCGCCGGCTTGCCGGCCCGCCGCGCGGCCGCCAGCACCCGCTCGGTGGCCTGCAGCACCCTGGGGTGCTTCGTTTCGAGCGGCACACCCAGCGCAATCGACAGATCGGCTGGGCCGATGACGAAGCCGTCCAGCCCCTCCACCGCCAGAATCGCATCGATGTTGTCCACCGCCTCGGCCGTCTCGATGATCAACAGGCAGGCCAGGCTCGGTTGGCTCTTGGGGTAATAGCCGCCATCAAAGCCGTATTGGTGCGCCCGCGAGGGGCCGTAGCTGCGCGTGCCCAGCGGCGCGTAGCGGCAGGCCTGCGCCGCGCGCCGGGCCTCGTCGGCGGTGCGCACCAGCGGGATCAGCACGCCGCCGGCGCCCATGTCCAGCATTAGCCGGATTTCATCCGGGTCGTTGCGCCCCAGCCGAACGATGGCGGTGCAGGCCGTGCCCTGCACCGCCTGTAGCTGGACCTGGATGCCGACCGGCGTCTGTGGGGCGTGTTCCGCGTCCAGGCTGACAAAATCGAAACCGGCCATGGCGAACAGCTCGGCGATGGCCGGCACGCCAAAGCGCAGTTGCGCGCCGAAGGCCACCTGGCCGGCCGCCAGCAATTCCATTAAATGATTTTTCATGACGCTCCTGGGGAGAAGTTCGTTTTTGCATGGCACGCGGCCGTGCTGTG
>JAYTFQ010000695.1:0-12166 GCA_043734225.1 Anaerolineales bacterium
CCGCTGTAAAGCGGGCCGCGTCCGCGTCATCCAATTCCGCCGGGCATTTGCATGCAACTGAGCAGTGATCATGCGCTATCCTTGATCCCTGGTCTTTAGGGTACCTGTATGTTGGGGATAATGAATGAATCGTCGGGCAGCCGGCCGGCGGCGGCTTCAGCGCTTAGGGGCGCATCGGCGTCGCTGGCGAACAGCGTGACGGCCACGGTGTATGGGCCGGCCTCGGACCTGGGGCGCTTGAGCTCATAGCGATCCACCAGCCACATGTTCGGGGTCCAGGTGCTGGTCGGGAAAAGGCCTTCACCCGGATAATCCAGCACCTGGTAGGCCTGGGCCCCGGCGGCCGAGAGCAGGTTCACCCGCGCCAGCAGCTCACGCTGGATGGGGGCCGGGCCGCCGCGCCAGAACAGGGTCAGCTCCAGGTAGTTGTCCTGCTGGTCGGACCAGGTACGCAGTTGGTAGCCTTCCAGTCCCACCAGCCCGCCAGCGAAACGCACCCCAGCCGGCTGCGTGCCGGGCGGCAGGGCGGCCTCGATCGGCAGCGCGGCGCGGCGGTAGACCATCAGCCGCTGGATGCCGAAGGCGGCGTGGCTGACCATTCCAATTTCCGGTGGGAAATGCTGCAAGAACTCGGCGTCATCGGGCTGCAAATCGCCATCCAGCATCCGGTCAAAGCTGACAAAGAGGTCGGGCTGCAGGTCGAAAATCAACTGGCGTGGCACCGCGTAAATCTCGAACGGAATACTCGCCGGGATTGGATAGTAGTCGTCGGTTTTGGGTGAGATCAGCCCGGCCGTGTCAAATAGCCGCCCACCGTAGACATAGCCAAACGCCCCAATCTCGGGGATTGCCACCAGCCGGTCACGCTGCGCGGCCGGCTGAAGCATCCGCGCCAACAACATGTAGTCTGCCTCGCGCTGTTTGTTGAAGGCCGGGTTCAGTACCCAGGCCGCGCGCGGATGCGGCTCGCCTGGTACCAGGTTCAGCCGTGAGAGGTGCGGCACCGCCAGGGCGCTCACCGCCAGCGCCGTCAGCCCATACCCAAGCCAGTTGGCCACGGCCGGGCGCCGCGCTAACCGCGCCGCTTGTACTCCCAGCCACAGGGCCCCGCTCAGGAAAAGGATGTGATACAGCGGGAACAGGGGAATTTCATACCACCCGAGCCACAGCGGGTTGCCGATGGAATAAAAGGCGATGAAGAGGGCCATGTAGACGCCGATGGCGTAGGCCCGCGGCTTACGGCGCTGCGCCGCCGCCAACCCCACCAGCGTCAGCGCCGCTGGAAAAATGGCCTGCGCAATCTCGCGCTGTACCGTTTGGTCCGGCGCCAACCCCGGCAGGCTAAACGGCCAGAGCGCCCGCGCCTGCACCAGGAAAGCCCGGAACGCCATCAAGGTCGGTGTCCGGTATAACTCACTCTTGGCGAGAATGGATTGCGGGATGAAATTGCCGAAGTACAACGTGGCAAAAATGATCCACGGTCCGATCACCGCCGCAAAGATCGCGCCTTCGACCCACGGCCACTGGCGCGGGCGGCGCAGCTTTTCCAGGCCGAGCACGCCAAAAAAGGCCGCCGCCAGGTTCAGGCCATCGGGCCGGATGAGCACAGCCAAGCCCAGCATGGCGGCTGCCCAGCGTGTGCGCCGCTCAAACAGCAGCACGAACGTGCCCAGGATGGCAAGTTGGTTGAAGCCCGCTTCCATGCCGCCGGTCGAAAAATCGAGCCCGCGCCCCTCGATGGCAAACAGCAGCGCGGCGCCGAGCCCCACCCACCGCCGGCCCGTCAGCCGCGTGCCCAGCCGCACGATCACGGCGAACGTAAGGCAGTTGATGAGCGCGTTGACGATTAGCGCCAGCCAGGGGTAGTTGTAAATGCCGCTCAGCCATGAAGCCGCCGCCAGCAGCAGGGTGTAGGCCGGCGTGGTGGTGCCCAGCACGTGCTCACCGGGGTTATAGACGAACCCGACGCCCATGGCGATATTGCGGGCGTAGCGAAAGGTGATGTAGGCGTCGTCGACCGTGTTGGGCGGCTGGTGCAAGCGCAGCCAGACCAGGAACAGCAGCCCCAGGCCAACCGCGCCGAAAAACAGCCAGTCGTCGAGGAGCGGGGACCTATCCCCCCGGCCCCCTTTCCCGAACTCGCTTAGCAAGTTCGGATCTTGCCTGGCACGGCCAGGAACAGGCTCGTCGGGGAAGGGGGTGCCTGTAATCTGAGGAGATGCTGAAGAAGCGGCACGCTTAAGCACCCGCGCTCCCACGTTTCGCGCAGTTCACTCCCACACTCCCAAACCCACACACTCCCATACTGTCCTCAGCGGTGCATGCGCTCGTAGCGCCCGACCCATTTCCAGTTGCTGGTGTCGCGCGCGCCGCGCTGCACACGTTGGGCCGATGCGCGCCCCTGACGGTGGGCGACCAGCGTGGCCAGGATGGCGGCGATTTCGGTATCGCGGGTCGGCATGTCCTCGGGCTGCTCCATTGAGAAGCGCTCTTCAACAAAGCGCGTGTCGAACAGGCCGGCCATGAAGCGGTGCGAGTCCATAATGCGCTGGTGGAAGGGGATGTTGGTCTTGACGCCCAGCAGCCGGTATTCCTCCAGCGCGCGGCGCATGCGCAGAATGGCCTCGCCGCGTGTCTCGCCCCAGCAGATGAGCTTCGAGATGAGCGAGTCGTAATAGCGGGAGATTTCAAAGCCGGGATAGACGCCGGTGTCTACACGCACGCCCGGGCCAGTGGGCAACAAGCTGGCCGTGATGGTGCCGGTGGAAGGCATAAAGTTGTTGTACGGATCCTCGGCGTTGACGCGGCACTCGATGGCCCAGCCGTGCAGCTTGATGTCGTCCTGGGTGTAGCGCAGTTTGCGCCCGCGCGCGATGCGAATTTGCTCTTTGACGATGTCGACTCCAGTCACCAGCTCGGTCACCGGGTGCTCCACCTGCAGGCGGGTGTTCATCTCCAGGAAGTAAAAGTTCTTGTCTTTGTCCACTAGGAACTCGATGGTGCCGGCGTTGACGTAACCGACGGCGGCCGCGGCCTTGCAGGCCACTTCGCCCATGCGCCGGCGCAAATCCTCGTCGTCGTCGACAAATGGCGACGGGCATTCCTCCAACAGTTTTTGGTGGCGGCGCTGGAGCGAGCATTCGCGCTCACCCAGCGAGATGACGCTGCCGAAATCGTCGGCCAGCAGTTGGATTTCGATGTGGCGGGCGCGGGTGATCAGCTTTTCCAAATACACCGCGCCGTCGCCAAAAGCGGCTTCGGCCTCGCGCCGGGCCGCGGTCAGCAGGCCCGACAGCTCAGCGGGCGAATTGACTTCGCGCATGCCCTTGCCTCCGCCGCCGGCCGTGGCCTTGATCAGCAGCGGATAGCCGATCTGGGGCGCGACCGCCATGATCTCGTCATCGCGCAGGCCGCCCTCGCCTTCGGTGCCGGGCACTACCGGCACGCCGGCCTTGATGACCGTGGCGCGCGCCATGGCCTTGTCGCCCATGGCGGCAATCGCCGAGGGCTTGGGGCCGATGAAGGTGATACCGGCATCGAGGCAGGCTTGGGCAAATTCTTCGCGCTCGGCCAGGAAGCCATAGCCGGGATGAATGCCGTCCACCTCCGCTTTGCGCGCGATCTCAATGATCTTGTCGATGCGCAGATAGCTGTCGCGCGCCGGGGCCGGACCCAACAGGTAGGCTTCGTCGGCGTAGCGCACATGCAGCGCGCTGCGGTCGGCCTCCGAAAAGACGGCGACCGTGCCGATGCCCAGCTCGCGGCAGGCGCGAATGATGCGGACGGCGATTTCGCCGCGATTGGCGATCAACACTTTTTGCATTGGTTTTCCAACGGCCGCCGGGGATGTGGTTGCGCCGCCCAGCTGCCTGCGCGGATTATAGCGGATAGTGTCCGCTACCGGATGTCCACCTGCGCCAGCCGCAGGCGCGCTGATCCAAAGTCTGGCGCGCCGGAGATGGGCAGTCGTTCCCCCGTGTCTGCATTGTAGAGGCCGGCCAGCAGCAGATAATTGCCGGCTTTGGCTTGTGGTGGGATGTCCAGAGTGATGGGTTCACTGACCGTTTCGCCGGAGCGCCAGATCCAAAAGGGATCCGTGCCCGCCAGTGGGGCTTCGTCAATTTGAGCCAGAATACCAGCGGCCGTGTCGTCAGCCGGATTCATCAAATGGACAAACACCTTGTAATTGGCGTGATCGGGCTGGATCGCTTGCCAATAAAGGGTCAGGCGGAGCGATTGCCCGGGGCCTAGTGTTGCCTGCGGCGCATCGAAACCAACCAGGCGGGCCACCGCGCCAAACACGGCCGCGGCAGGCTGCGGCGCCGTGTTGGCCGGCTGGGCGGCGGAGCCCTGGTAGGCCCAATAATAGAAGGGGCTATAGCGGGTGCCGGGCGGCGCGTTCTTGACCGTAAGCACCACCTGGGCCGTTGCGCTCGCCAAATACTGTGGATCGACGGTGAACGAGCTTTCCAGCCATTGGCCGGGGACAGCCGGCAGACGCCATTCGCCCAGGTCCGTCTGATTGACTGTCACATCCAAGATCATGTCGGCGGTCTGGTGCAGGCGGGACACCAGGACCAGCGGCGTAGCGGGCTTGATTGTAAGCACAAAGGATTCGCCGCCGGTGAGCAGCCGGCCGCCATCGCCGAGCGTGATACTGGGGGCCTGGCGATAGGCCATGACGCGCGCATCGGTCGGAAACCCGGCGACCTCCGCCTGGTTCCACCAATGGTAATGATGGGCGGCCTCAGCGGCCAGGTCAGCCACATTCACCGAGTCCACCAGGGCCAGGCCCGCCAGCTTGAGCAAGGTGCTGGGCTGCCGGGGCAATTGGGTTAAGGCGACCCGCGACCAATCTGGCTGGGTGACCACCTGGGTGTCGCCGGCGCTTGTCACGTGAGAATAGTTCGGCAGCATGACCCGAAAGAGCTCCGGGCCAAACAAATCAGCGGCAGAGGCGATACCAAAATAGGGCGGCGCCAGGTTGGGATAGATGCCGTAATAGTCTGGCTGCGATTGTTCCAAAGCCTCATAGATGCTGCCCGGGCCATTGCGGTAAGCCTGGGCCATGTTGGCGGTGGTGAGGCCGACCACATCTATCGTCGAGCGCTCACTAAAGTAGCGGACGATGCCGATATCATGCACGGCGATGCGAGCGCTGACGGGGGTGTGCGCGCTCAGCCACAGCGCCAGCGGCAACTGCATCTGGGCCGCGGTCTGGCTGTCGCGAGAATATTCCAGTGCGAAGTCTTGAATGGCGTACAGGTTCCAGACCCATACGGGCGCCAGGATTAGCAGCCAGGCAGCGGGCCGGCCGCGCAGCCAGCGGGCCGCCGGGCCGGCGAGGCTGGCCAGCCCGATGCTGCCCAGGATGAGCAGCGCCGGATAGAAGGGCATTTGATAGCGATAGTGGTGCCAGGTAGCCGTTTGCAGGGTGGCGGTGGCGGCGGTGCCGAGCAGCAGCCAGGCCGCGCCAACCGTCGCCAGCCGCCGGCCAACCGGATTTCTAATAAGGAGGACGATCCCAGCCACCGCCGCGGCCTGTAACAATGGAAAGGCGTGCCAGTGGCCGTCACTGGACCAGCCGCCGAACAGTCCGGCCCAAATATCGAGCATGGAGGCGCCAAAGCCGCTGGCAACGGCCGACCATTGGAAGGGCACCAGCGTAAACAGGGACTTGGCGAGCATGCCGCTGGCGCTGAACGAGCCGGTGAAGAAATAGTTGATGGCGGGTGGGACGGCGGCGGCGCCGAGCGCCACGGCCAGTCCAGCCAGCGCGCTTGTCAGGCGCGACCGGCCGGGCTCCGCCCACACGAACTCGGCGAGAAGAAGCGCGGCCGGCAATAAGGCGGCCTCCGGCCGCGTCAGCGCCGCCAGCGCGCCGGCAATGACCATGAGTGTCAGCCGGCGCGTCACCTGGGCCCACAGGACGAGGCTGACGAACGCGATGAGCAAGCCGGTTTCCATGCCGCTCATAAAGGACCAGGCCATCCAGCCGCTGCCGGCGAACAACGCGAGCGCTAAAACCGCGGAAAGGTTCTCATCGATGCCGAGCGCGCGGGCAGCGCGGCGGGCAAGATCAGTCAGCAACAGGGTACTGGCGACATACAGAACCAGGCCCAAACCTAAAACCGCCCACGGCAGGCTGTCCTTGCTGAAACCGGCCAGGAACCCGCTGGCCAGCAGCAGCAGGTACAGCAGGCTGGTCGCGCCGCTGGTCGGCGCGTCACCCGGGTTATATTGCATAAACTGGCCGTGGGCGGCTTGCCAGGCATATTGCAGGTGAATGTAGGCGTCATCCAGCGGCAGCATGGGCGAGCCGGCCGGCGTGCGGGCGCCCAGTCGGAGATAGGCGGCGCTGACCACCAGCGGCAGGCCAATGGCCAGCAGCCGGATGATTAACTCAGATGAGCGCTGGATGCGTCGCGCAACTGCGATCACGCGCGGATTATAGCCTGCACGTTTGGATTCTAATATGAATGGCGCGGCGGACGGGCCGTCTAACATCATTCATATGCAATTCGTCTAAGCTTAACTGGCGAAATTCTAGAAAGTCAGGCGGCGACGATGGACTACAAAGACTATTACCAAATCCTGGGTGTGGCGCGCGATGCGTCACAAAAGGATATCAAGAGCGCCTTTCGCAAGCTGGCGCGCCAGTTTCACCCGGATGTAAAACCCAACGACAAAGACGCCGAGAACAAATTCAAGGCCATTAACGAAGCCAACGAGGTGCTGTCGGATCCGGAGAAGCGCAAAAAGTATGACGCGCTGGGCGCGGATTGGGAGCGCTATCAGCAGACTGGCGGGCAGCCGGGCGGCTTTGACTACAGCCGGTATGCCTCGCCGGCCGGCCATGATGGCGGCCAGGGCAATGCCAACTGGGACGCGCGCTATGGCTCGCCCGATGACCTGGCCGGCATGTTTGGCGATGGCGGCGGGTTCTCCGATTTCTTCTCCACCCTGTTTGGGCGCGGCCGGACGGGCGGCGGCGCGGCCCAGGGGCAGCCGCTGGCGCAAGATTACGAGCACCCGCTGGAGGTGAGCTTTGACGAGGCCTTCCGCGGCGCCAGCCGCACCCTGCAGATAGGCGACCGGCGCATTGAGGCCAAGATACCGGCAGGTGTGCGCACCGGCTCGCGCGTGCGGCTGGCGGGGCAGGGGGCCAATGGCGGCGATTTATATCTCGTCGTGGAGGTGCAGCCGGATGCGCGCTTTGAGCGGCGCGGCGACGACCTGCTGAGCGAGGTGGATGTGACCTTTATTCAAGCCGCCCTGGGCGGCGAGGCGCGCGTGACCACGCCCGAGGGCGCGGTGGCGCTAAAGCTGCCGCCACGCACCCAGGCCGGCCGTGTCTTTCGCCTCAAGGGCAAGGGCATGCCGCTGCTGGGCAAAGGCGGCGGGCGCGGCGACCTGCTGGCGCGCGTGCGCCTGGTGCTGCCGGAAGACCTGAGCGAGAAGGATTTGGAACTGCTGCGCGAAATGGCGGGTTTGCGAGATAACGAACGTGAACGAGTCTGATTTGCCGCGATTGCGCCGGCTGGCGCGCGAGTTGGGGATACCGCCGGCCGCGCTGCGGGATGCCGTGGAGTGCGGCCTGTTTGGCGACGACGAGGCGCCGGCGGCCTGGGCCGCCGACCTGCGCGCTATGCGGCGCATGATGGACCACCTGGGCGTGAATGCGCCCGGGGCGGCGCTGCTGGTGCGGATGAACCATGACCTGCAACTGATGCAGCGCCAGTTGGAGCAACTTAACCGGCTGGAAGCGCGCTGGCTGGATGAGGCCGAAGACGGTTTTTGGGTTGATCTGCTGAGTTGAAAGCAGGGAGGCGCGTATGGCGACCACATTTTCCGAACCGATCAATAGCAACGATCAGAGCCTGGAGCGCGTTCTGGCTGCCGGCCTGCCGGTGGCGCTGGTATTTGAAAACGGCGCGAACTCGCTGGATGAGGCCTTGGGCCGGCTGGCGCGCGACAATGCCGGCCAACTGCTGGTGGTGAAGGTCAAGGCAGCCGATAACCCGCAGAGCGCGCGCCGTTTCCAGGTGCAGTCGCTGCCAGCGGTAGTCATGATCAATGGCGGCCAGACCCTCAGTCAGGCCGAGGGCGCGTCGGCGGGGGAGCTGGAACAGCACGTGGCCTATCTGCTGGGCAAGGGTCCCCGGCCCGCGGCGCGCCCAATGGCGGGGCCGGCGGCCGGCGGCGGCCGAGGCGAGCCGGTGGTGGTGACCGAGGCCAGCTTTGAAGAGCAGGTTTTGCGCTCGCCCGTGCCGGTGTTGATCGATTTTTGGGCGCCCTGGTGCGGCCCGTGCCGCATGGTGGCGCCTACGGTGGACAAGCTGGCCGGTGAGATGAGCGGGCGGCTGCGGGTGACCAAGGTCAATACCGACGAAAACCCGGGACTGATGAACCGCTTCGGCATCCAGGGCATCCCGACGATGATGATATTCAAGGATGGCCGGCAGGTGGATCGCTGGACCGGCGCGCTGCCCGAAGGCGCCATACGGCAGCACCTTAAGCAAACGCTTGGTATTTGACGGGACAGGTTGTTTTGCGGCGTGTGGGCGCTGGGTGCGCCGCGTTACGCGGCGCACCCAGCGCTGTTTTTTTTAGAAGCTGCCGCAGCAGCGGGACGTATAATAGTCTGGCATGAACAACGCGATCCGTTCTGAAATCGCCGAGCATTATGTGTGGGGCGGCAACTGCGATGGCTGGCACCTGGTGCGCACGCCGGAGCTGAGCGTGATCCAGGAGCGTGTGCCGCCGGGTGGCCGTGAAACCCGCCATTTCCATTCGCGCGCGCGCCAGTTCTTCTTTGTGCTGGAGGGCGAGGCCGTGCTGGAGGTGGAAGGGCAGCGACACGCATTGCCCGCCCGCAGCGGGCTGGAGATCGCGTCCGGCGCCCGGCACCAATTCCGCAACGAGTCCGAGCGTGATGTGATTTTCCTGGTTATCTCTCAGCCACCCGGCCAGGGCGACCGGCTGCCAGCCGAGACGTGAGCCGCCGGCGTTGGGGACACCTGGCACTGGCGCTGGCCGTGCTGGCCACCAGCCTGGCGCTTCAGGCGCCGGCGCCTGGTGAGCGTGGCCAAGGCCTGTCACTGGCCTCAGTGGCGGCCGCCAGCTCAACACAGCCGGCGATTTATCTCGTGCGCGTTTATTTCAACAGTCTGGCCGAGCGCGACCAGTTGGCCCGCCAATTGGATGCCCAGGAGGCCTCCACCAGCGGTGGCTATGTGACCGCCATTGTGGATGACGCCCAGTATCAGGCGCTTGAGGCTGCCGGCTGGCGGGTGGAGATCGATGGCGGACAGTCGGCGCTGATTAACCGGCCCCTGCGGCCCGTGCAAGCCCAGACGGGCGGCATCCCGGGTTTCCCCTGCTTTCGCACGGTTGAAGAAACCTATTTGAACCTGGGGGCTCTGGCGCTCACCTATTCCAATTTGGCCAGCTGGCTGGACGTGGGCGACAGTTGGAGAAAGGTGGCCAGCGGCGGCGCGGCTGGCTATGACCTTAACGTCTTGGTGCTGACCAACAAAGCCCGCCCGGGGCCGAAGCCCATCTTCTTTTTGATGGCCGCCATCCATGCCCGCGAATATGCCACGGCTGAGGCCGCCACGCGTTTCGCCGAATACCTGGCGCTGAACTATGGCCGCGATGCCGATGTCACCTGGCTGCTCGACAATTTTCAGATCGTCATCATGCCGCAGGCCAACCCTGATGGGCGGCACATAGCGGAGGGGGCCGTATATCAAAGGAAGAACATCAACAACACCAACGGCGGCGTGTGCAATGATCCGGGAGATATCTTCAATCAATACGGCACCGACCTCAACCGCAACAGCAGCTTTGAGTGGGGCGGAATTAACGCGGACACCAACCCGTGCAGCCAGACCTTCCGCGGGGCGAGCGCCCTTTCCGAGCCAGAGACCAGCGCCGTCCAGGCCGAGATGGCCGCACTGTTCCCCGACCAGCGCGCCCCGGAGTTAACGGCCACCGTGCCGCTGACGGCCAGCGGCATTTTCGTCACCCTGCACAGCTATGGCGACGAAGTCTTGTTTCCCTGGGGCTTTACGGCCGATCCAGCGCCCAACCAGGCCGGCCTGCAAACCCTGGGCCGCAAGTTTGGCTTTTATAATTACTATAGGGTGTGCCAGGCGCCGGTGAACAATTGCCTGTACGGCACCTCGGGCACGACCGATGATTGGGCCTATGGTGAACTGGGCGTAGCCGCCTATACATTTGAGCTGGGCGACTGGTTCTTTCAGGACTGCGCTGCCTTCGAAAGCACCATCTGGCCGGACAATCGCCAGGCCTTGCTGTACGCGTTCAAAGCCGCCCGGCGGCCGTATGCCAACCCGGCCGGTCCAGAAACGGTGCAGGTGACGACAACGCTGACCGCAGTTCAGCCAGGCGCGCTGCTCGCCCTGACGGCCGTGGCGGATGACAGCCGCTACGCCAGCGGCGGCCAGGGCGACGAACCGGTTCAGCACATCGCCGCCGCGCGCTACAGCCTGGACGCGCCGGCGTGGATCACCGGCACGGCGAGCTTTAGTATGACGGCAGTGGATGGCGCGTTCGATGCCGTGTCGGAGACGGTGCGCGCCACGCTGAACACCAGCGGTTGGACGCCGGGCGACCACCTGGCCCTGGTCGAGAGCCAGGATACGGACGGCAATTGGGGCGTGCCGACGGCGACGCTCATCCACATCATCGGGCCGCTGACCAAGCGAGCCTTCATATCCTTGGTGAGCCGGTAAGTTTAGGATTGATCAGTTACCCTGTGCCATGAGTCCTGATCCTCTAGCCGATACCCAACTCGCCTTCGACTCGGTCGCCGCCGACTACGACGGCCCCAGCGGCAACAACGCCCTCATCCAACGGCTGCGCGCGCAGACGATGGCCGCCGTCTTGCGCCACGCGGCGCCCGGCAGCCGCTTGGTGGATCTCGGCTGCGGCACCGGTCTGGACGCGGAATACCTGGCCCGGCGCGGCTACCAGGTGACAGCCACGGATTGGTCGCCGGAAATGGTCGGCCGCACGCGGCAGCGCGCCGCGGCGGCCGGGTTGGGCCTGCGCCTGGAGGCGCGCCATTTGGGCATTCAGGCCATTGGCGAATTGCCGGCCGGCGCGTTCGACGCCGCCTACTCCGACCTGGGCCCGCTGAACTGCGTGCCCGATCTGGCCGAGGCCGCGCGGGGGTTGAGCCAGATCCTCCGCCCAGGCGGCCATTTGATTGTCTCGGTCATCGGCCGCCTCTGCCCGTGGGAGCTGGCCGTGTTCGCCGCCCGCGGGCAATGGGCGCGCGCGCGGCTGCGTTTCGCGCCCCAGGCTGTGCCGGTGCCGCTGAATGGCCATACCGTGTGGACACGCTATTACTCGCCGGGCGAGTTCGCCGCCGTGTTTCGGCGCGCTGGGTTTCAAAGCGTGGCGCAGCGCGGCCTGAGTATCTTCGTGCCCCCGCCGTATATGGACGCCTTCGCTGCCCGGCACCCGCGGCTGATCAACACGCTGGCGCGGGTGGACCAGGCGACAGGCGGCTGGCCGGTGCTGCGCGGGTGGGGGGACCACTTCCTGATCGTCATGCAGATGAGGGTTTAGTCCTTTTCTGGAGAAATGACATGCGACGCGACTCGCCTCGATGGTTTGTCAGCGTTGACACGCTCCTGGCGCCGTTGGTCGTGCTGGGAGCGTCTTTTTGCGCCGCGCCGGCGGCCTTGGCCCAACCCGCGGCTTCGGTCGCCTGTGACACACCCAGCCTGATCAGCGCGGCCAGCCCCGGCCGCATGCGCTGCACTGTGACATCGGCGCCTACGAGTTTGAGATTGTGCTGAAACAGCTCTTCCTGCCATTGGCGCAGCGCTAACGACACTTGACCTCCGCTTCCGACGGTACTAAAGTCCCGCCGCTATGACCATTCGGCTGGCTGATCGCCTCATTGCTGCCCGGCGCCGCCGTTTTGTTGGCCGCTCGCCCGAGTTGGCGCAACTGCATTCGGCGCTCAAAGCGGATGAGCTGCCGTTCCAACTGCTATACGTGCACGGGCCGGGCGGCGTGGGCAAGACCACGCTGCTGTCGGAGTTTGGCTATCTGGCCGAGCAAGCCGGGTTTCAATACGCGCACTTGGATGCGCGCGGGGTTGAGCCGGCGCCGGAGACCTTCACCA
>JAYTFQ010000696.1:0-1728 GCA_043734225.1 Anaerolineales bacterium
GCCCAAGTATTGGCCGGCCAGCGTGGCGGCGGCAACGCTCATGGCGACGCCGGGCAGATAGCTGAGCAGCTCGATGCGCACCGCGACGGCGTGGATACCAATAGCGTTGGGGATTCCAATTCGGCCCACGTGACCGATGATCTTTAGGACTAGAAATTGAGCCACCCAGAGGCCGGAGGCCTCAACCAGATTGGGCATGCCAATGCGCGCGATCCGCCGGACCAGATGCCATCGAAGGGCCAGACGGTGAACGTAGAGGCGGAGCCCGCGCCGGCCGCGGAGCAGGGAAATAACCAGAAGCATGGCCCCAAACGTCCAGGCGAGGGTGGTCGCGGCGGCGATGCCGGCGACACCATGACCGCCCAGCGGCGCGGGGCCGAGCACAAAGGCGTAGTTGGCGGCGATGTTGACGACGTTCACGACGAGCATGACCCGGAACGGCGTGGCGGTGTCGCCCGCGCCGCGGAGGCAGGCGCAGCCGACGAAGAGCACAAAACTCATGGGAGCGGCCAGGGCCAGGATACGCAGGAAAAGCGTGCTGTATTCCCGGCTGCGGCCGGTGAGCTCGACGAAGTCGCTGATGGGCGAGGCCAGGACGAAGATGGCTGCGCCCATGATGGTGCCGGCGATGGCAGCCAAGACCAGCGATTGTCCGAGTGTGGCGTTGGCCAGGCTGCGGTGGCGCCCGCCGACGGCGCGAGCGACGATAGCGGTCGAGCCGATGCCCACGGCCGATTGGACCAAGCCGACGACCCAGACGATATAGCCGGCGGTTCCCACCGCAGTGACCGAGTCGGCGTTGAGGTGGCCAGCCTGAACGGTGTCGACAAAGGTGACCAGAAAATTGAGCGCCTGCTCGAGCAGGGGCCAGACGGCGAGTACGGCGATCTGCCGCGGGAGCGAGAGGCCGGCGAGGCGGCCGCCAAGCTGGCGCTGGGCGGGAGCGAGCGCCGGGCAGGAAATGTCCGCATCGGGGCCGGGAATGTCGGCTTTCATGAGGGAATCCGACTCCTGCACACATCAAATTCCATTGCGCCTAGCGATACGCTGGAGAGGCGCCATATATCAAATATCGAATTCTCGGTGGGCCGCAGGATGACACGACTAAACGGATCCAGGGGGAGCTTATAGCACGCGCCGGCATTGGGCTGAGAGAGCAGAAACTAAAATAAATCGGCGCGGATGGCAGGGTTTGTGCATTAGAGCCCTAAGACAGGTTGCTAAAATTTCGCAACCACCGGCGATCCGCGCCGCTCTTATTTTTGAGAAATCTCAAAGCAACCTTTCTTAAATGGACTTCTCTCTCAGTCACTAGCTGCAGGTGAAGGAGAAGTAGCCCAGGGAAATGGCGACCCGCATGAAACTGCTGCAACTTCAAAACGTTCTGCCTCCTGGCCTCAACTTCGATGATCTGGTTCGAGAGGTCTGCCAAGCGGATATACCTTGGACTCGACACTACAGTGAATACCAATCCGGCGGCTGGTGGACGTGCTCGCTGCTAGGGCGAAGCGCCGACGCAACGGACGGTGAGGTAACCGACACCGTTCAACCGTCGGTAACAGATGCGCTCGAGAAATTGTCGGTCACCCGCCAACTGCTTCAGGATATGCGGTTGGATTACATGCTGGCGCGTTTGGCCCGCTTCGACTCCGGGGGCGCTCTGTGGGAGCATCGGGACTATCAGAATCTGCGCCAGGTTCCCCGCCAGCGAATTCACCTCCCGATTGA
>JAYTFQ010000697.1:0-10881 GCA_043734225.1 Anaerolineales bacterium
CGCTGAAAAGGATGATGCGGCCCGACATTCGTCGGGCCGCATCATCCTTTTCAGCGAACAATTTCATTCGCGATTTATCAAGGAGAAAACCATGACAGCGATTGATCCCGTTTGCGGCATGGAAGTGGAAGAGGCCACGGCCGAGTGGAAGAGCACCTATGAGGGCAAGACCTATTTCTTCTGCGCCCCCGGCTGCCTGCGCTCGTTTGAAAAAGAGCCGGCGAAATACGCCGCGGCGGCCGCGGCCAGCGAGCACGAGCACGGCGAGCATGACCACGAACATCCGCACGAGCATGAGCATGGCCACGACCACGATCATGGCCATACGCACGGCTGATCCGCGCGGTCTGAAGTTGTCAGCCAGGGGCTGACGACAATGGGTTCGCGCGCTGACGGGCCCGCCGGCGGCGCGCGAACCCGGGCAGCCTGGCGAGCCGGGGTTGGCCGCGGCCCGGATGACGGCGCGGGAAGCCCGCGTCGTTGAAATGAGACGCGCTTGTGACGTCGGGTGGCTATCGTTTTAAGATGCGGCGGCAAGCTTACCCCTCGTCCGCACCCGAACCTTTCAGCTAAGGAGACATTTCCATGAACATCTCGGCTAAATCAGTTCTCGTTATCGCCTTTGTCGCGGTCGTCGCGCTTTTTGTGCTGTTCAGCGGCGGCATGCTTAGCGGCTCCATGTTGAGCGGGGGCTTCATGGGCGGCGGCATGACACTTGCGCCTGCGCGCAGTGCAGGTGTGGGCGGCGGGGTCACCGGCGGCATCAGTTGGATGTTGATCCCGATCGCGCTGACCCTGGCGCTCGGGGTTTTGCTGGGTTGGGCCATCTGGGGAAAGAAGTAAGTCCCCGGAATACAGAACCATGGACTTCGGTTTGACCCTGAAGGCACTGCGTGCCATTCGCCGGATGCGCGAGCGAGAGAGCTGGTCCCGCCAGCAGGTGTTGGCCCATCAGGCTGAGGCGCTGCAGCGGCTGCGCGCCCACGCTTACGCTCATTCGCCCTTTTACCAACGTTTCCACGCTGGGCGCGAGGATCAACCGCTCCAGGCCCTGCCGGTGCTAACCAAGGCGATGTTAATGGAGCACTTCGATGAGGTGGTGACCGATCCAAACATCCGCCTGCATGACGTCCGGGCGTTCGCGGCGCAGCGGCAAGAGGGCGCGCGCTATCTCGAACGCTATTGGGTGACGGCCACCTCCGGCAGCAGCGGCCAACCGGGCTTCTTCCTCTACGATGAAGCCGAGTGGCTGAGCATCCTGGCCTCGTTCGCGCGCGGCCAGGAGTGGTCAGGCACACGGGTAGATCTGCGCCACCGGCGCCGCATGGCGACGGTCGCTTCCGTCAGTCCGTGGCATATGTCATCCCAGGTGGCCGCCACGGCGCGCACCTGGTGGACGCCCTCCCTGCGGCTGCCCGCCAGTGATCCGCTGGAGCGCCTGGTGCCGCAGCTGAATGATTGGCAGCCCGACTTGCTGATCGTATATGCCTCGATGGCGCGCATCCTGGCTGAAGAGCAATTGGCTGGGCGGCTGCGCATCCAGCCGGCCAAGACCTTCACCAGTTCGGAATTGCTGACCGCCGAGACCCGCCGCCTGGTGCGGTCGGCCTGGGGCGACGAACCCTATGACCAGTATGGCGCCACCGAGACCGCCGATATCGCCGCCGAGCACGCTCAGTGCCGCCGGCTGCACCTGTTTGATGACCTGCTGATTGTCGAGTCCGTTGACGAGCAGCATCGGCCGGTCCCGCTCGGCGAATTTGGCGCTCGGCTGCTGGTCAGCGTGCTTTTCAGCCAAACGCAGCCGCTCATCCGCTATGAGCTGAGCGATGGCGTGCGGCTGGCGGCCGGCGCCTGCGAATGCGGCTTGCCCTTTGGCGTGTTGGAGGCGATCGCGGGGCGGGTGGAGGACAACTTGTCGCTGCCAGGCGTGAATGGCAGCCGGCTGGCGGTGCCGCCGCTGGTGTTCAACCGCATCATGGACATATTGCCACTCAGCGGCTGGCAGGTCATTCAGGAACCAGATGATGGCCTGACGGTTCTGCTCGGCGGCGTCAACAGCGCCCTGGACCAAACTGCCTTGGAAAGTCAACTCCGCAAGGCTCTGGGCGACCAGGGCGCGCGGGTGCCGCGCCTAAGCTTCCGGCACGTGGCGGAGATTCCCAAGGCAGCCTCTGGCAAAGCACCCCAGATCAAAGCATTCCGAGCTGCTGCGGCTCAGCCGCTGAACGATAACTAAGTTTCGGTCGAGCTTGTGCCGCGGCGCGTTGCCGAGAGCGAAAGTCGGACAAGGCGACGGCGATAGGAGTGAACAACATGGACAACGAACAATCCGAACATCACCAACGTGGCATCGCAGCGGTGGACCAGCCCCAACCGCCCAATGGGCATCCGCCGTCGGCGCCGGCCGCGCCCGCGACGCCTGTCGCCGAGATGACCATGGACCATGCCGGGCATGATCACGGCGCTATGCCGGCCGCGGCTGTCATGTCTCACGCCGCCCAGCCAGCCGCTGGCCATGCGGCGATGGACCACGGCGCGCACGCGATGCCCGGCGGGCAGCCTGCCGGCCACGACATGGCCGGCATGGCTGGACAGGATATGGCCGGCGGGCACGCCGCCCATGCCGACCACGGCGGGCACGAGCAGATGTTCCGCCAGCGCTTCTGGGTCTCGCTGCTGCTGTCGATCCCGGTGCTGCTGTACAGCGCCACCCTGCAAGGGCTGCTGCACTTCTCGATGCCCGCTTTCCTTGGCAGCAATTGGATGGAAGTGTTGTTCGGGGTGGTTGTGTTTGCCTACGGCGGCGTGCCCTTCCTGCAAATGGCGGTGCCCGAGATTAAAAATCGCCAGCCGGGCATGATGACTTTGATCTCGCTGGCCATTTCGGTGGCGCTGCTTTACAGCGTGGCCGCCATATTCTTGCCCGGCAGCATGGGGTTCTTCTGGGAGCTGGTGACCCTGATCGACATCATGCTGCTGGGGCACTGGATCGAGATGCGCTCGGTGCGGCAGGCTTCGGGCGCGCTAAACGAGTTGGCCAAGCTGATGCCCGACACCGCTGAGCGGGTGGGCCCGGACGGCAGCGCCGAAACCGTGCCGCTGGCGCAATTGCGCGCCGGCGACCTGCTGCTGGTGCGGCCCGGGGCCACCATCCCGGCGGATGGCGAGGTGGCCGAAGGCAGCTCGGACGTCAACGAAGCCATGCTGACGGGCGAGTCGGCTTCGGTGAGCAAGAAACCAGCCGACAAAGTGATCGGCGGCAGCCTGAATGGCGGCGGCAGCCTGCGGGTGCGGGTGACGGCTACGGGCAATGACACGGCCCTGGCGGGCATCATGCGCCTGGTGCAGGAGGCGCAGCAGAGCAAATCGCGCACGCAGGTGCTGGCCGACCAGGCGGCGGGCTGGCTATTCTATGTGGCGCTGGGCACCGCCGCCATCACGGCCGTGGCCTGGACTATCGCCATCGGGTTCAACGTGTCGGTGATTGAGCGCGTGGCGACGGTGCTGGTGATCGCCTGCCCGCACGCGCTCGGCCTGGCGGTGCCGCTGGTGGTGGCCATCACGACCTCTATTGGCGCCAAGAACGGCATCCTGGTGCGCGATCGGCTGGCGCTGGAGGCGGCGCGGAACATCACGACGGTGGTCTTCGATAAAACCGGCACGCTGACCCGCGGCGAGTTCGGCGTTGTTGGCGCGGCAGTGAGCGACGGTTGGGACGAGACCCGCGCCGTGGCGCTGACGGCGGCGATGGAAGGCGACTCGGAGCACACCATCGCGCGCGGCATTCGCGAAAGCGCCAAGGAACGCGGGCTGGCGCTGCCGGCGGTGAGCGGCTTTCAGGCGCTGCAAGGGCGCGGCATCCAGGCGGAGTGGGACGGCCACCCGGTGTTTGTGGGCGGGCCACGCCTGCTGAGGAGCCTCAAGCTGAGCCTGCCCGCGCCGCTGGCCGAGTTCGAGCGCGCGGCCAGCGCCAAGGGCCAAAGCGTAGTGCACTTGCTGGTGGACGGCCAGCCGGTGGCCAGCCTGGCGCTGGCGGATGTGATCCGGCCGGAGAGCCGCCAGGCCGTGGACAAGCTGCACGCGCTGGGGGTGCAGGTGGCGATGCTGACCGGCGACAGCCAGGCCGTGGCCAAAGCCGTGGCGGATGAGCTGGGTATCGACACCTTCTTCGCGGAAGTGCTGCCCGAGGACAAGGACAAAAAAATCGCCGAACTGCAAAAGCAAGGCCGGCGCGTGGCGATGGTCGGCGACGGGGTGAACGATGCGCCGGCGCTGACGCGCGCCGACGTGGGCATCGCCATCGGCAGCGGCACGGATGTGGCGGTGGAGTCGGCCGGGATCATCCTGGTGCGCAGCAACCCGCTGGACGTGGTGAAGATCATCGCCCTCAGCCGCGCCAGCTATCGCAAGATGATCCAGAACCTGCTGTGGGCCACCGGCTACAACGTCATCGCGCTGCCGCTGGCGGCCGGGGTGCTGGCGCCGTGGGGCATCCTGCTCTCGCCGGCGGCGGGCGCGGTGCTGATGTCACTCAGCACCATCATCGTGGCGATCAACGCGCAAACGCTGCGGCGGCAGAAGCTGGCCGTGTAGCGCGGAGGCCTATGGCTTGCCTTCCGCGGCGGCCGGCCCGCTGCGCTGTTCGTACTGCTTGCGCCACCCATACGGGGTCAGACCGCGCGGCTTATACACCCCCAGCAGCGTGGCCGCCAGCAACGCCAGCACGGCCGCCGCGGAGGCAACCACCATCTGCACCTGCATTCGCTGCAGATCGGCGCCGAACTGCGTGCCCTGCGCCGCGGCCTGGGCCAGCAGCCCAATGGGCTGGGTGTGGACCAGCAAGATCGCCGTGGACAGGACAGTGATCGCCAGTTTGGCCAGGATCCAGTAGTGGCGGAACAGCCCCCACGGGGTGCCGAGTGACAGCAGCGGCCCGGTGACCAGCGGAGCGAAGCTCAACGGCACGATGACGTAGCGGGCGATCAGCGCCATGGCCAGGTAAGCCGCCCGCGCGGTCGGCGCGTCCGAGCTGGTCAGGCCGCTGATGGCCAGGGCCAAAAAGCCCGCCACCGAGCCGAGCCAGCCCACGGCCAACGTGATATGGGCGGTTAATACCAGCTTGCGCAGGGGCGGTGTCAGGGTCATCGCCACGACGCCAGAATGAGACGCTGAGCCATGTCGAGGCTGCTGCTGGCGGGCAGGGTGTGGCTGCCCGGCCCGCCCAGGCTGTGGCCGGTGAGGTGCAGAATGACGACGAGCACGACGAGTAAGATCGCAATGATCCCCAATACCTTGACCCAGCCGGGTATGCCCGGCGCCGATCCGCGGCCGGATCGCCCGTGTGTTTGCGACATATTTTTTCTCCGTAACCGATGCGCTGTTTGAATCTCAGACTACGCCGTTGGGCGGCCGGGGTCAATAATCAAAGCATGGGTTTTGTTCAGTGGCGGGGCGCGGCACAGGCTGACGGATGACGAAAGCTGAACAGCAAAGACAACACACGCGCGAATTGCTGCAACGGGCGCTGATCGATCTGATCAGCGAGCGCCGCTACGCGGCTATCACCATCCAGGCGATTGTGGATCGCGCCCGAGTCGGGCGCACCACGTTCTATTTGCACTACACCAGTAAAGACGATTTATTCATGAGCTGCCATGAATCCATCGTCAGCGATTTCAATTCCGGGTCGCTCTACCCGCATCCCATCTCGCGGGGCGCGCTGCTGGCGCCGGAGCCCTCACCGGGATCCATCGCCGCCTACCGTCACCTGGCGGAAGCGTGGGCGCGGCTGCATTCTATTTTTCAGGGCAAGCAGGGTTCGCTGATCTGGCGGCGCATCCGTGAGGCCAGCGCGCGAGACATCGAAGCCAACCTGCGGGCGGCCTTTTCCGAGGCCGACAGCACCATCCCGCTGGAGGTGCTGGCCAACTATCTGGCCGGGGCGCAGATTGCTCTGGTGCAGTGGTGGTTGGAGAAGCGCCGGCCGCACACCCCTGAAAATATGGCGCGGACCTTTCAGCGCTTGCAGCGCGCCGCCATTTGTGAGGCGTTCGAGGTCAGGGATAGTGCCTAGTGCAGTCTCAGAGGTGGTGCTCGGAATGTTCGCGCCAAATATTTCGCCGATTGCAGCTGGGTCAACTCCGGCTGGTCGCAGGAGCGCATTGGACCGCTCCCGAAAAGGTTCCTTGATCCTGCACTAGGACTGGGCCACGACAATTACGCGATCACCATCACCAAATGTAATGGTGGCCGCCTTGTTCGGGTTCATGACGACGCCATAACCGCGATCGGCGTCGTTGGCGTGCTGCGCCACGCGGTAGCCGATAGCTATTTCGCCGCGGCGGCGGGCGGCTTCCACCACGGTGTAAAAATTGAGCGACGCCCCCAGGCTCACAAAGTCAGAGGCTGGCTTGAGGTAAATCTCCGAGCCTTCCGGGGTGAGCAGGTCGTTGAAGACGTCATTCAACTCTTTGGTTTCGGAAATTTGCGCTAGCATAAGGCTCACCAGCCGGCTGCTAACCACAAAATCATCGGCGCGCGTCACTTCAGCCAAAGCGCGGTTGCGCACGTCCAGCATCTCGCTGACGATGGAGTATGGGTGGCCCAACCGGTCGGCGATATCGCGCAGATTAATCAGGGCGACCAGGGTATGCGCGTCGGCTTCCTGGATGCTCATGGTGTCGGCGTAGGCCAGCACCACCACATGCGTGAAGCTGCCCAGGTCCAGGCTATTGAGCATTTGGCGGCTAGTAATGTCGCCCGTTTGGAAGGTGACCGCCAGGTTGTCCAGTGGCGGGCAGACTTTGGCCAGCACGGGCTCTGGCAGGTCGGGGCCGAAGTCAGCTACGACCAGCGCGGACGAGCCGGGCGGCACATAGTTGTCCAATTGGGTGACCACGCTTGGCCCGCGCCAGCTCCAGCCCAGGATCAGGGTGCGCTCGGGCGCCGGCTGCGGCACCTCGCGCGTGTTCTCGGCGCCGGCCGCAATCTGCAAGTCGGTCCGATGCGACAGGGCAATGGCTTCAGTGTCGTGGGCGATGGCCATGATCCGGTCGCCGGCATTGATGACCGTTTCAAACGGCGGACTGAGCGCCGGGGGGTAGCCGGCGGGCGCCAGGCCAATTACTGAGGCGGTCTCGTAGGCCAGCAGCGACTCGCCGAAAGTGCGGCCGGTCAGCTCGGGCTCAGCCTTGAAGTGAATTTCCGAACCTGAAAAATCCAGCAGCCCCGAATACACCTCGGACAGGCCGGATTGGTGGCAGGTCTGGGCCAGGATGCGGGCAATCGGCTCGCCGGCCAGGACGATCTCCGCCTCATCGCGCCCGATGAGCTGGGCGGCTTCCAAGTTGTGCGGGTGGCGGATTTCGGCCACCAGGTGGTAGGGCTCCGGCCGGCGGTGCGGGTTTTTGGTGATGGCCAGGATTGTTTTGATCACGCTCGAGTCCGGGTCGTCACCCTCCGGCCCCAGGATGATGATGGAGCGGGCCGTGTCCAGGCTGACGATCTTGAGATCGGTCAGGCTGATCGGACTGCCGCTGCGGCACACCACGCGCGTGTGGCCGGTGCGGCCAACCTTTTCCCGGATGGATTCTTCCATTTCCACCTGGTCTTCGTCGCCCAGCACCACCAAGCACGAACGGCGCTGGTCGGCGTGAGCCAGCACCAGCTCACTGATGATGGTGAACACCTGCTCTGTCCAGCCCAGGATAACGGTGTGATCGTTTTCGATGACCCGCGAGCGGCCGCGCCGCAGCTTATCGATGCGAGTGTCGATGCTGGCGGAAATAATGCCGATGAGGGTGCTGATGAGCAGCAGGCTGCAAAAGGTGACCAGCAGCATCGTCAAAAGGAAGGGCCATTCCCCGGCGGCGGGATCCACTGGGTTGGGGGTGACCGATTGGAACAGGATATTCCAGAGTATAGCGAAGTGGCTGAGCTTCGGCTCATCCCCTACAAGCGTCACAAAAGTGTAGGCGATGACAACCAGGGTGACCAGCGCCCCGGCCAGCCAGCCTACTAGGGCTGCCGGGCCGCGCGCCAGGCTGTTGTCGATGGCGTAGCGCAGCCGGTCAATCAGGCGAGGCTTATTCATTTGTTGGTAGGAGGCGCGAAATCAAGCAGCACGCAGCTGTTATAGCACCGCTGGCAATTGGTATCAAGGGTGGGGGCCGGGGTTTCTTTTTTGGGGCGCCGGCAGCCGCCGGCGCCCCAGGCAGGCGTTGGCTTAGAGCGCCTTGTTCGTGAGGGCGGCGCGAGCCTCTTCCTGGAAGATGTCCACCGCGTGCTTATAGAGCGCGTCGGCTTCTTCCTGGGTATCGGCCACGGCCGTCAACCCCATGCGGCCGTGCGAGCCGAGCGCTGCCAGCATGTGCAGCACGACGCCGGTCTGGCGCGATTGGTCGAAGTGCAGGCCGCGCCGGGCCACGATATCGAACAGGTCGTCGGGCGTGAAGACGCGGTACAGCGGCGACTCTTCATGGTCACTCGCCACAAAGCATTTCTGCTGGCCGCGCGGCGTACTGAAGATGCCGGTGTCGTGATCGTATTTGCCGTCGGTGAGGAACTGCAGCGTCAAGAAGGGGTGGGTGGTGCCGCCCTTGCGCAGATTGATCTCGATGGCGTAAATCTCCCATTTGTCATCCTCGCCGCGCACCACCACAAAATCCAGGGCAAAGCGGCCCAACACGCCTTCCTTGGCCAGCCGCTCGCCCACCTTGCGGGCCTCGCGCATGATGGCCGGCGCGTATTCCGGATCGGCGGGGAAACGGCAGCCCAGGTAGCTTTGGCCGCTGGGGCCGCCGAGCATCTGGTCATGGGTGGAGAGCAGCTCCACGCGGCCGAGCGGCGTGACGCGCAGTTGAACGCTGGGGCTGCGAAAATCGCGGCCCATGATACGCTCTTCGACCACCGCGCCGCGATTCTTAATCTTTTCGACATAGTGCTCGTAAAGGGTGCCTTCCAGCTCGAAGCTCATCTGGCGCAAGCGCTCCGCAATGGCGGCACGCTCAGCCGGGTCGCCGGGCTGGGGCAGGCCCTCCAGCTTGATGAGGGCATTGCCTTCGCCGGACACGCCTTCGTTCAACTTGATAAGCAATTGTTTCATGGTGGGCTTGCGGGCGCGCATGCCGGCGATGGCGTCCAGCACTTCAGCCTCGCTGGTCAAGTTTTCCACACCCTGCGGGTGCGACACGTCCACTTCATCGAAAATGCGCCGGCAGCCGCTCTTGGTGCCCAACGGAAAGAATTTGGGGTCCGCGCCATACATGGGGATACCTAGCCGCAGGGCCAGGTTGCGCTCCATGTCGGTGGTGTTGTAGGGCACCAGGTGGGCGCGGTTAAGGTCTGGGATAAGGGCGCGAATCTGCTCGATCAGTCGCGGGCGCTCAAGAAGCTTGAGGCTCAGCGGGCGCGAGGTGGCATCCAGCGGGGCCACCAGGAACAGGCGGCGCTTGGCATGGCTGGCGATGACGCCGGGCAGCAGGTCAAGATAATAATCGATGATAGCTGGCAGAATGGCCTGGGAGGTGACGTAGACCACGCGGGCCCGCGGCTGGCGCAGCAGCAACAGCAGGAAGAGGAAACGTTCCTCGTAGGCCTGGAGCTCGGTGCTGGTAAACTCCGAGTCGATATTCATGGACGGGACGATAACAATGGTTTGTTCGTCCTGATTGAAGGATTCGATTGACTTCCACAGCGGCACCAGCTTGGCCTGCAATTGGTCGAATTGAGCGCCAGCGTCCTGTGGGCTAAGGCCCAGGTCGGGGGCGGGAAGATCGTGGCTCATGAATTTCCTCCGTCAATGGCCGGCCAGGGGCCGGCGCCGCGATTGAAATGGGCCGTTTTGGCAGCCCAAGCGCGGCATTGTAACACGGAGTGGAATGCGGCTTGCGGGGCGGAACAAGTTGCAGCCGAGTTGGCCGCCGGCATTCGCGCTGGCGGAACGAAGCTGCTATTCTTGCCCAATCGCCTCAAGCAGACGGGTACACTAGGCCCCGAATCAAAAAGCGGCGCTGGAAAAGCTCGCGCCGCTGTCTGCATACGCGAATGCATGACCGGCCTGACGGGCGGGCGGCCGTGCGCTTGCCGGTGCGCGGCGTGCACGGCCGGACGGCATATGCGTGGATCGAAGGCGGGCGGCGCCTTCACGCAGACCGGGACAAACCGGCGCTTGCCTGGTGTCTATGTGATTGGGCTTGGTTGGCCGGCCTGACAGGCAGTGCGTCAAGGTTCGGCGCGCAAGATGGCGCGAGCCGGTACCAGCCACCACGCCACGACCGGGCTGGCAGCGAATTGCGCCAAAGCCAGCCGCAAGGCCTCATTTGGCGAGCGCGCAGCGACGGCGCCCACATGGGTAATCTCAGTTGTAGCCGGGGCCGGGTCGTGTTTCACGAAGACTTCGTACGAGGTGGCCTGGCTTGCCAACACAATGGTCTCGGTCTGCCAGCTCGGGTCCGCCTGGAGCGCCGCTCTGGTCCAGCCATACACCTGGTTCTGGGCAGCTACCCACAGATTGGTTCATTCAGTCTGCTGGCCAGCTGCGTCTAGCGCGTCGTGCAGCGCCGTTTCCGCATTGGGCGCTTGCACGGTAGACCTGTGGCGATGCGGCTGGTTCGGCCCGTTCTGTCCGAATATTTCGAAACGAGGCCACTGACTGTCCACGTTGAGCTCCGTTCCCGGGGTGACCCGGTCTGTTACTAGCGCGCTGTGTGCTGGCCCGCCCAAGTCATCGATTGGTTAGCCGTCAACCCGCTCCGATTATAGCGACTCGCGGCCGCTGGCCAGACACCAAACTGGAACAAAGTCCAGCGCAGCACGTCATGTGGGTTCGGCCGCAGGCTGTAGGGATCTGCTCAGCCGGTCATAAAATGCCGGCCGAAT
>JAYTFQ010000698.1:0-12503 GCA_043734225.1 Anaerolineales bacterium
GGTCTGACCACGGCATCCCATTCGGCCAATACTCAGCGAGGAACCTATGATGCGTAAAGAAGTGGTGCTGGTCACCGGCGCCAACGGCGAGGTGGGCCATGGGCTGATCACGCACCTGGGCAAGTCGGGCAAGGCGCGCGTGGTGGCGATTGACCTGCAGCCGCTGGACGAGAGCCTGCGGCCGTATTGTGACCGCTACATCCAGGGCGACATCCTGGACGGCATGCTGCTGGGGCGGCTAGTGAGCGAGTTCGAGATCCGCACCATCTTTCACCTGGCCTCGCTGCTCTCCACGCGGGCCGAATTCACGCCCGAGGCGGCGCACAAGGTGAACGTGGAAGGCACGCTCAACCTGCTGCGGCTGGCGGTGGACCAATCGCAGTGGCAGGGCCGCTCGGTGAAGTTTTTGTATCCCAGCTCGATTGCCGCATATGGGCTTCCGAACCTGGCCACCAAGGAACAGGCCGGCTGCCTGACGGAAGACGAGTACAACCAGCCGACGACGATGTACGGCTGCAACAAGCTCTACTGCGAGCACCTGGGCCGCTATTACACCCGCCACTACCGGCAGTTGGCGGTGGACCAAGAGCCGGCCAGCGTTGATTTTCGCTGCCTGCGCTTTCCGGGGCTGATCAGCGCCGAGACCCTGCCCACCGGCGGCACCAGCGACTACGGTCCGGAGATGCTGCACCACGCGGCCCAGGGCGAGCCGTATGCCTGCTTTGTGCGCCAGGACTCCCGGCTGCCGTTCATGGCCATGCCGGATGCCATCCGCGCGCTGCTGGACCTGGCCGAGGCGCCGCGCGCGCCGCTGTCGCGGCTGGTCTATAACGTGACCAGTTTCTCGCTCTCGGCCCAGGAGATTTACGAGCACGTGAAGCGCGCCTTTCCCGAGGCCGAAGTCAGCTTCCAGCCCGACCGCAAGCGCCAGGGCATCGTGGATAGCTGGCCGGCGGACGTGGATGACAGCGCCGCCCGGCGCGACTGGGGCTGGCAGCCGGAATATGATATGGAGCGGGCGTTTGATGAGTATTTGGTGCCGGCTGTGGTGAAGCGCTACGCGGACAAACCCGTATAATATCGACGGAGGGTACGAACATGGAAGCTGTGCGCCTGAATACGGTCATTAAGAAAGACGGCGAGATTAGCATGCGCGGCTTGCCGTTCAAAAAAGGTGACCGCATCGAAATGATCCTGCTCCCCGCGGCTGCGCCAGCCGCCGAGCGCAAATTGACGGCGCGCCGGCTGCGCCGCTCCGGGCTGGTCGGGTTGTGGAAAAATCGCACCGACATCGGGGACAGCGCCGAGTTTGCGCGCCAAATGCGCGCAAATACAATTTCGTCCGAGGTGAGCGCTATCTGACAGACTGGGCCGGACAGGCTAAGGTACGCAAGCCTCGCACCCAATATCAAGGCGCCTCCGATGAATGCGCCAATTGACCGCGCAGGCAGATGGCAATCAATGCAACGCACGTTGCAAAGGGGAGAGTAAATGTTCCAAGACTATCTGAGATTCCTGGAATGGGGCCGGGCCTGGCTGTACGGCGACTACATCGGCGTTTATCCACTCCCGATGACGGCCTTTTTTGCCTTCTTATCGCTCCTGCCCTGGTGGCTCGGTTATGCGTTACTCGTAGCGACGTCTATCTTGATCTTGGTGCGCCACCTCAAATGGACCGCACCGCTTTGGTTTGCGTATGTGCCAGTATTGCAGGTCTTGCTCGTGGGCAATATCGACATTATCTGGCTGGGTCTCTACCTGATACGAACGCCCTTGTCATTGATGCTCATGACGCTGAAACCTCAGCTCTTTCTATTTGCGTTGCCCGAAGTCTGGCGATTGCGAGGTCGTTGGAAGGAATTTCTGTTTTGGGGCGCGCTGCTTTATTTGCCGGCGTTCCTGGTCCGACCGAATTGGGTAGCAGAATGGATCCAATTACTGCGCGCACAGAGCCGGCCAGCCATTGGTTGGTCAGCGTCTATTTGGGGAATGCCACTCTACATGATCGTGGCTGCCATTTTGCTGGGCCTGGCTGTTCTTGTAAAGATCAAGCGCGCCGATTGGCGACCAACGCTGTTGTTTTTGGACCCAGCGATTGCCGGTTATGATTACGCTTTGCTGGTCGGCTATACGCCCCTGCTTATCCCGTTATCTTGGGTCTGCCAATATCTGGAAATTACCCATCACGTATTCTGGCCCTGGGCCTTGCTCGGGATATTGGCTGTGCCATTGTCCACCCCTGCCATAAAGGAGACGCTGAGCAAAGTGTGGACCTCATGCCGGGGTCTTAAGCCAGGAACTGCGTAACTCCAACTCGCCCGTGGAAATAAGCCTTATCGAACCACATCAGAGCGGTAGCGATGACAGAAAATAAGCGATTATGGGCTGGAGATGCTGCACCAGGCGGCGCAGGGCGAGCCGTACGCCCTCCGGGCGCTGCTGGAGCTGGCCGAAGCGCCGCGCACACCGCTGTCGCGGCTGGTCTATAACGTGACCAGCTTCTCGCTCTCGGCCCAGGAGATTTACGAGCAGGTGAAACGCGCCTTCCCCGAGGCCGAAGTGACCTTCCAGCCCGGCTGCAAACGCCAGGGCATCGTGGATAGCTGGCCGGCGGACGTGGACCACAGCGCCGCCCGGCACGATTGGGGCTGGCAGCCGGAATCTGATGTGGAGAGGGCGTTTGATGAATATTTAGTGCTGGCGATAGTTAAGCGGTACGCGTGATGATTCGCGGCCGCGCAATCCCGCCCCGCACGGTACTGACTGTCGCGGCGCTGAGCCTGGCCCTGGTGGTGCTCATCGGGGCTGCTTCAATTTATCTCCCGCTGGGGGTCGATTGGCATCTGACGCTGCGGCCATCCACCCTGGCACTGCTCACGTCCACCTCGCCCTATCAAGCGGCTCCGGCCACTCCTTTTGCCGGGGCGCCGTGGGGCCTGTGGCTGCTGCTGCCACTGGCGTTGCTGCCGGAAGCGGTGGGGCGCGCGGTGCTGCTGTTCATCAGCCTGGGGGCGTTTGCGTTTTCAGCGCAGCGGCTGGGGGCGCGGCCGTGGGTGGCGGCGGTCTTCTTGCTCTCACCGCCAGTGCTGCACTGCCTGCTGAATGCGAATGTGGACTGGATGCCGCTGCTGGGCTTTGTGCTGCCAGCGCCGATTGGGTTATTTTTCCTGGCGGTGAAGCCACAGATGGGCTCGGTGGTGGCGGTTTTTTGGCTGGTGGAGGCCTGGCGGCGCGGCGGCTGGCGCGAGGTGTTGAAAGTCTTCGGTCCCGTGACCGCTGCGCTGGCGCTGTCGCTGGTGATCTATGGTCTGTGGCCGCTGAACGCTCTCCATATCTTCGACAGCTCGCAGACCTGGAACGCCAGCCTGTGGCCGGCCAGCATCCCGGTGGGGCTGGCTCTGGCCTGGGCGGCGCTGCGGAAGCGCGAAATCCGCTTCGCCATGGCCGCCTCGCCATGCCTGTCGCCGTATGTGCTCTTTCATTCTTGGGCCGGGGCGCTGGCCGCCATCCTGGTCTTGCCGGGCGAGACGCTCGCGGCCGTGGTGGGCCTATGGGTGCTGGTGGCGATTCGCTGGCTGGCGCCTTAGTAGCGGGCTGGAACCGGGTGCGCCAACCCGGCGCGCTCAAAACTGACCATAAATGAACGGCCGCGCGTCACCGCCGCGGGCATAGCTGAGCAGGCCAAGCACCACTAAGACCACCACGCCAGCGGCGACGGTGATCGGGCGCACTCGCACCCACAGTGCGGCCGCCGCCCCGGCCCGCCTGGCGGCCAACCCATCAATGCCCAGCACCAGCGCGCCCGTAAGCAGCACGCTGGGCGCATAATAACCCAACCACTGCATCTGCTGCGCCGAAAACAGCCCCGCGAAGAAGCGACCGGCACTGGCCACTGAGTCGGCGCGGAACAACACCCAGCCCAGGCCCACCAGATGAAACGTGAGCAGGCCGGCCGCCAGGCGCTGCGAGCGGCCAGCGGGTTTGAAGCGCGCCAGGCGTTCCACGGTCAGCAGCGCGCCATGCCACAAACCCCACAGCACAAAGGTCCAGGCGGCGCCATGCCACAGGCCGATGAGCAGCATGGTCGCCAGGTTGGCGATGACCTGGGCGCGCTCGGCGTGCTGGCGGCCAAAGCGGACCAGCAGCCAGCGGCTGAGCGGGAAAAACAGATACTCGCGAAACCAGGCGGTCAGCGACATGTGCCAGCGGTTCCAGAAGTCGCCCAGGGTGACGGCGAAATACGGCTGCCGGAAATTTTCGGGCAGCGCCAAGCCCAACAGCGCCGCCGAGCCGCGCGCCAGATCGGTGTAGCCGGAGAAGTCGGCATAGATCTGGAAGGCGTATAAATAGAAGCCCTGCAAGTACAGCGGGCTGGAGAAATGCGCGCCAGCGGTCAGGACGGCGGCGCGGAAAGCGGTGTCGGCCAGGCCGGCCAGGCTGTCGGCGATGAGGATCTTTTTGACCAGGCCGAGCAGCAGCAGGCCGAGCGCGGCGGTCACATCCTCCCGGCTTGGGCGCTGAGCCGGCGCCGACACCTGGTGCAGAAAATCCTGCGGCCGGGCCAGCGGGCCGGCGATGAGCTTTGGAAAAAAGGCCAGGTACAGGGCGAAGTCGAGCAGCGGCGCCGGCTGGCCTTTGCCGCGATAGATCTCGGTGGTGTAGGCAATGGCCTGGAAGGTGTAGAACGATATGCCGAGCGGCAGCAGAAGCGCCAGCGCCGGGCCGGTGGCGGCCGGGGCGCCGGCGCGCTGGAGCAGCGCCTGGGCGCTGGAGAAGAAGAAGCCGGCATATTTGAAGACGGCCAGCACGCCCAGGTTGACAGCCACGCTGGCCCACGCCAGCACACGCGGCCGATGGCCGCGCGCAATGCCCAGCCCCAAACCCCAGACCAGCACGGTCAGCCCCAAAAGCAGCGCGGCAAAGCGCAGGTCGAATAGCGCATAGAAAGCATAACTGGCCAGCAGCAGCCAGGCCGTGCGCCAGGCGGCGCGCGGCAGCAGCCAGTAGCCGGCCGCGACTGCCGCCAGAAAAATTAGGTAGGGCAGTGTGTAGAGGAACACGAGGACCGCTGGCGCTTAGGGACAGGCCTGGGCCAACTGCTGGCCGGCCAGTTGCGCGATCAGCGAGTGACCCTGGTCGTTCCAATGCGAGTCGTAGGCCATATACGGGTCGGCGCCGGCGGCAAACGCCTTCAGGAACAGCGGCGTGGGGTCGATCCACACCAGTCCGTTCTCGCGCGCGAACTGAGCCGCTACGTCTCGGCCAGCCAGGGCGTTGCGTGCCACGGTCCGCGGGTCCGACAGTTGGCCGGCAGCGGGCTCAAGATAGCCGCTGGGGCCGACACGCAGCGGCGTCACGCCCGCCAATACCGGCGCCAACTGTTCGGGATGCAGTGCGCTGGTGAAATACACTTCCTCCTTGGCAGTGGCATACAGCAGCGCCACGCAGGCCCCGCTGGCGCGTGCCTGGCCGGCCAGACGCAGCAGGTGTGCGCGATAGGCGGCCCAATCGCGGCTGCCGGCTATGGCCGCCCGGTCAAGCGATAGAAAATCCATATAGCTGATGCAGCACGTGACAGACGCTGGGCCGCGGGGCGTATCGAACGACAGCGGGTAGATCGGATGCAGCGGGGGAGATAGCAGTCTGGGGCCAGTCAGGTTGCGGGCGAAGCCCTGGACCAGCGGCACAAACAGGTCTGCCAGCCGCCCGCTGGGCGGGGAGACATCGTCAATATCAATGCGTGGCGCGATTTCTAAGATCAGCCAGTGCGGGTGGCGCAGTTGGCCAAATTGGTCCCAGATTTGAGCTTGGGTGGCGATGCCGGCACTGGGTTCGGCCAGGTTGAGGACGTAGCCTCCGCTGAGGGCAGCCAACTGCGTGGGCCACGGGCGCGCGTTTTGCGCGCCGAGCGAGGTGGAGCGACCCAGCACAACCGTCTGCACCTGGGCCGGCAGCGGTGGCGGGTTGCGAAAGCCAAACTCGTCGGTTTGGAGAGTAACCACCGCCTCCACCCGATCGGTGTCGGCCGTGAGCGGCCTGACGAGGTAGGGCCGCCAAAAGATGGTGTCACCGTCGGAGTAGCGGACAGTGTACGTGTGCTGGCTGACTGGCAGGTCGATGGCGCCGGCCAACGGCACGCCGCGCAGCAGCAGGGTGGCATTGAGGCGAAAAACGATTTCCAGCAGCAGCAGCCCCAGCGCCAGCCCCAGCAGCAACTGCAGCGTGGCCGTGAGCAGCCGCTGGAGAAATTGGGACGCGCGGGCCAGCACTGCTGCTTTCCCCTGGAGGCCGGCCAGCCGGGTGTCTTCAGGCCGTGGACAAGCCTACCGCTCCCGGTCCATGTTCTTGCCCTTGAACTTGGCCCAGTCCTCGTCGTTCTCCAGCGTCACCACGCGGAAGATTTCGGCGTACTGCATGCCGTGATCCTTGGCGCGGTCGGCCGCCCATTCCTTGATGTTCTTGTCCACGTCCCAGCCGCCCATCTGGCTCTCGTGCGCCTTCAGCGCCGCCACCTTCACGTCGATGGTGTCGTCGATGGACTCGTACAGGTTGCCGTCGCGCCAGTTGTTGACGTAGACCTTGCGCACCTTGTGCGCTTCCAGGCCCTCGGCGGCCAGGTCCTCAAAGACGTGCGGCTGGCCGGCGGCGGGAAAGATGGCGTCGACCGTGGCCAGCGCCACGGCCCGGTGATCGGGGTGGTTGATGTAGGTGTCGCCGGCCCAAACCACGGTCGGGTCGCCGGTGATGACCACTTCCGGGCGGAAGCGTCGAATCTCGCGCACCAGCTTTTTGCGCAGCACCAGCGTGGCTTCCACCGAGCCATCCGGCTCGCGCAGGAAGCGGATCTCCTCCGCGCCGATGATCTTGGAGGCGGCGGTGGCTTCGGTCTCGCGCAGCGCGGCGGCCTGCTGGCGGGTAAAATCCTTGCGGGCGATACCCACATCGCCGCTGGTGACCAGCACCAGCGAGATGCGCGCGCCGGCGCGCGCCCACTTGGCCAGCGTGCCGGAGCAGGAAAATTCAATGTCGTCCGGATGGGCGACGATGGCCATGGCGGATTCGGGGCTATACAGCTTGGTTTCGGTAACGGCGGGGGTGGCGTCAGTCATAATGGGTGTCCAATATTAATGTTCCAGGGCGGTTTCGCCGCTGACCAGGATCAAGACGTCGATGTCGCGGCGGTAGAACATGCCTTCCACGGCCTTGTCGGGCACGGTGATGGTGACAAAGCCCACGCCGCGATGGGGGGGCTTGTTGAGCACCAGCGGCTCGTCGGCGCGCTTGAGCACGAGCACCCAGGTGTGGTCGGTCACCTGCGGCCACTGCTTCCGGGCGGCCTCCAGTTGGGCCTCGTTAATCATGTAATACTTGCGCGGAGCGTCAGGCATAGAGGGTCATTATACCGAAGAATCATACGCGCTAGTGCACAGCGCTGGCGCGCATGATTCTTCAGTTTATTTGAATAGTTCCACCGCCGCCGCCAGGGCCGGGTCGCTGGCTTCACTGAACAGGTCCCAGCGCACCGGCAGTGAGATATCGGCCTGGATGCCGCGGCCTTCCCAATAGGCCAGCGGCAGGCCGGGCGGCTGGAAGAGCTCGTGGGCCAGCCACACGCGCGAGCCGTCCTTGAAGCTGTACGACCACTCGGTCTCCACGTTGCCCAGGCTGGTTTGGCCCGCCACCCGGGCTCGGCCGGTCACCTGCAGCAGGCCGCTCAGCACCTCGCCATAGCTGATCGTGTCGCGGCTGACCAGCACCAGCAGCGGCACGCTTTGCGACCCGCCCACATCCTCTGCTTGTATCGTCAACCGGCGCGCCTCGTCGGTGGCCACAAACCGGCCCAGGTCACCGTGGGTGAAGAAGCTCAGCAGCGCGTCCAGCACGGTGGATAAGCCGCCGCCGTTCTCGCGGTTGTCGATCACCAGCCCGGTCAGCGGGCCGCCGGCGGTGAGCGAGCGCAGCGCGGCGCGCACCTGGGCCGGGATGGTCTCGTCGTCCAGGCCGGGCAGATAGATGTAGCCGATGCGCCGGCTGGGGATCAGGCAGGCATCCACCGGCAGCGCGCCAGTGACGCGCCGGCGGGTGAGCTGGGCGGTGAACTGCGGCTGGCCCGGCCGCGCGATAGTCAGCGTCACCTGGCTGCCCTCCGTCCCGCGGATGGCGGAGCTCATGAAGCCGGCCGTGTCCAGCGCCGGCTGGCCGTCAATGGCCACGATCGAATCGTGCACGCGCAGCCCGGCCTGGGCGGCCGGACCGCCGGGAAACACCACCACGATCACGGCCCGGCCGGCCTCTGGCACGGCCTGGGCAAAGATGCCGATGCCCACAAAGTCATTCTTGCCGGTGAAGCCGGCGTCGGTGGCCTTGGCCTCGTCCGGGCTCTCAAAGTAGGAGTGATTGTCGCCCAGGTCGGTGATCAAATCAGCCATGGCTTCATAGAAGCCGGCATCGTCCAGCCCGGCGCTGATAAGCTGCTTGTACTGCTTTTGCAGCGCCGGCAGTTGGTTCTTGACCACATTGGTGTAAACGTAGTCGGCCTGGATGGTGGCGATGAGCTCATTGAACACCTGCAGATGGCGGGTGGTGACGGCGGCCTCCACCGGCGTGCTGGTGGGCGGCGCCGGCGACGGCTCGGGCGTGGGCGTGCCCTCGTTGAGCACTGCGGCCGGCATTTGGGCCGCAACCGACACGCCCGGCACAAAATCGCAGGCGCGGATGGGGGCCGGGGTGGTGTTGGGCTGGCCCTTGGCCGGGGTGGCCGGGTTGACCGTCGCGGCCGGAATGGCGGGCGTGGATGACAGCGCGGCGGTTGCCGTGGCGCTGGCCGCCCGGGCAGATGTAGCCGCGGCGGTCGCCGTGGAGACCGCGCTTGTGGCGGAGGCCAGCGCGCTGGGCGAGCCCAGGGTCGGCGGCAGGCGCGTGGCGGTGAGCGCGGGCGGGCGAGGCGTTCCGGGGAACAGGGTACTGCAAGCCAGGGCCGCGGCCGCGATTGAGCATAGGCTCAATCGGGTCAGCAGCCAAACCGGTCGCCGCATGCGCTTAGCTGAGCATCATGCTGAGCGCGGCCACGTGCGCCGGGGTGGTGCCGCAGCAGCCGCCGAGCAGGTTGGCGCCCTGCGCCAGCCAGCCGCTGGCCAGGCGGGCATATTCCAGCGGGGTCACGTCTTCGGTGGTGGTCCAGCCGCTGATGTCGTTGGTATGGCCGATGTTGGCGTACAGCCCGCGGATGGGCACGCGGGCCGGCTGAGCCTGGACGGCGGCCAGCAGCTCGGCGAAGGGCTGGCGGATGGTGGTGGAGGGGGTGCAGTTGATCAGCAGGCCGGCCACGCCCAGCGGGGCCACGGCCTGCACGGCGGCGCTGACGCTTTCGCCCGAGAACAGGTTGCCATCGCTGCGGCAGACAAAGCTGGTGAGCACCGGCAGCCCGGTGGCGCGCGCCGCGCGGGTGGCGGCCACCGCCTCGCGGATGGTGTTCATCGTTTCCACCAGGATCAGGTCAGCGCCGGCCGCGGCCAGGTTTTCGGCCATCTCGGCGTGCTCGCGCTCGCACTCGGCCTGCGGGGGCACCAGGTGGGGCGAATAGCAATCTTCCAGCGGCGCCTGTGAGCCGGCCACGAAACACTCACGCCCGGACGCGGCCTGCGCGGCGGCGCGAGCCAGCGCCACGGCCAGGCGCACCAGCTCCGCGGCGCGTTCGGCGTACTCGAGCCCGGCGCGGGCCAGCGAGCGGCGATGGGCGCGAAAGGTGTTGGCGGTGATCATCTCGGCCCCGGCCCGCACGTAATCGGCGTGGATCTGGGCGAGCACGTCCGGCGCGGCCAGCAGGGCGCCGGCGCTCCACAGCGGCAGGTCGGTGTTGACCCCGCGCCGGTTGAGCTCGGTGCCGGTGGCGCCGTCGAGCAGGATGGGGCGGGCCTGCGCCAGCCGTTTGAGGAAGCTCATATCAGTTTGAGCTGAAGATCACTACCGTGGAGCCCACCTGCGCGAAGCTGAACAGCCAGCGCGCGTCCAGCGGCGACAGGTTCACGCAGCCATGCGAGCTGCGGAAGCCGAAATTGTCGTGCCAATAGGCCCCGTGCAGCGCACGGTCGCCATCATAATACAAAATCCACGGCACGTCTTCCAGGAAGTAATAGTCGCGCCGGTTGGGCAGATAGGTGCCGCTCATCCGGCCGGCATCCAGCTTGGCCCATACCTGGACGGTGCCGGGCCGGGTGGGAAAGTAGCTGGAGCCGCTGGAAATGAGCGTGGCGAAGATCAGCCCGCCATTGACGTACACCCCCAGCGCCTGCTCGTAGGTGTCCACCGCGATGACGGTGCCGGCCGGGGCGCCGCCGGGCGGGCCGGGCGGCACCAGGGCCACGTTGCGCTGCTCGATCCATTGGTTGGGGCCGATCAGGTACCAGTTCCACTCGCCGACCTTCTGCGTGGCCAGCACGTCGAAGCTCTGGTAGCGGCCCACGCCGGGCGCATCCAGCTCGGGCGGCTGGCCGGGGGCGGCGCTGGGCTGGACGTTGTTGATCACCCAGCCCACCGGGGCGCCGGGCGGGGCGGCGAAGAAGCGCCCCTGGAACGCCGACGGGCGCACCGCCTGCAAGTCTTCGGCCGGCATGTACTCGCCGCGGTTGATCTCGTAAAAGCTGCGGCCGCCCACGCTCACCTGGCCCAACAGGCTCACGTAGTCATAGCCGGTCTCAAAGCGGCGCAGCGGCGGCAGGCCGGCCAGCGCGTCATACGGGTGGCGATAGACCGGCGCGGTGCTGGTGATGATCTTGGCGTAAGCCGCCGGGGTGAGGCCGCGATAGGTGGGCACCGAGCTGATGGCCAGTGCGGGAAACGGATAGGGCAGCCCGGCGGCGATGATGCGGCTGGCATATTCCCCTGGCCCCAGGCTGGGACAGGCGGCCGGGTTTTCGAGCTGGAGCGCGGAGGTGCAGATGGGAGGAAGAGCGTGTGGGAGTGTGGGGGTGTGGGGGTATGGGAGAAGTGAGACGATCTTGCTTGCCAAGATCGGAGAAGTGGGAAGTGAGATAAGGCCCGAACCGAGGCTGGGCGAGCGTGCAGATTGAAGCGCGCGGGTCTGCGACAGATGGCGCGGTTGGACGACAACAGCAGCCGGTGTCAAAAAGCCCTGAAGCAAGAATGAAACCGCCACTGCCAAGCCTGCAACATGCGACCCCATCAGTTCAAACCACGAACTTTTGCTTGCAACACTTCCCACTTCTCATATCCCACTTCCCACCGCCCCACTCCCATACCCCCCCACTCCCATACGCCCAAACTTCCCTACGGCGCTCCCCCCGTATCGTCAACATTCAGCGGCGTCTTGCCGGATGGGTCGTAAACCCACACCGGCGTGCCGTTGGAGGCCCAGTCGTACAGCCAGTGCGCATCGTCCGGGGCCAGGTTCACACAGCCGTGCGAGCGCTTGAAGCCTAGGGCATCATGCCAGTATTCGCCGTGCAGGGCGCGCGAGCCGTCAAAATACATCACCCACGGCACTTCTTCCAGCGAGTAGAAGTCGGTGTGGTCGGCGCGGTAGGTGCCGCGCATGCGATCGGCCAGCAGTTTGGCGTAAATGTGCAACAGGCCGGGCCGGGTGGGCCATTCGTCTAGCCCGGATGACACCAGCGTCGCATACACCGGGGTGCTGTCCTGGTAGGCCACCATGGTCTGCTCAAACAGGTCCACCTGGATCCAGCGGCCGCTGACGCCGGCCGGCGGCGGGTTGAAGTTCAGCCGCGCCACGGCGCGCTGCTCCACCCACTGGTTAGGGCCGACCAGGTACCAATCGTATTGGCCCACATGCTGGCTGGCGAAGATTTGCACCACGGTCTTGCGCCACAGGTGATCGCCGCTTTCCGGCGCGGGCACGCCCGGCAGCGGGCTGGGCCGGACGTTGCTGACCATCCAGGCGATGGGATACCCCGGCGGCTGCGAGAACAGGATGCCCTGGAAATTGGTGGGGTTCACCTGCTTCACGTCCGCGGCCCGAATAAACTCGCCGGTGTGGATTTGGTAGAAGTCCTCCGCGCCGACCGTCACGGTCTGCTCCAGGCTGACATAGATCAGGCCCTTGCCGGTGGTGCGGACGGGGTTATTGGCCAGGGCGTCGTCGGTCGAGGCGAACACCGGCGCGTCAGTGGTGGTCACGCGCGCATAAGTAAAATCCACCACCGGATCGTATTTGGTCAGCGGCGCCAGGGGCAGGCCGGGGATAACGTCCGGCAGAAGCGCGGCCGACAGGTCGGCCACATAGGCGCCCGGCCCCAGCGGCGGGCAGGCAGCCGGGCTCTGCAGCTGAAGCTGCGGCACACACAGGTCCGCGCCGGTGTGGGTGGTGGGCGGAGGCGCGCTGGCCAGGGTGAGGGCCAGCAGCGCGGCTAGAAAATGCATAGGCTGATTATAGCGCGGCTTATTCCGCATTCTGGACACAAGCCGCGGCTTGGGCCGCGCGGCCCACTGGCACGGCGAATATCCTGGATGAATATCCCAAAACGGGC
>JAYTFQ010000699.1:0-4161 GCA_043734225.1 Anaerolineales bacterium
GCGGACCCGACGGGATTCGAACCCGCGATCTCGGCCTTGACAGGGCCGCATGTTTGGCCGCTACACCACGGGTCCAAATCGAACGCCGCGTGAATATACCATAGCCGCGAACAAGCGTCAACGTGTGAAGCAATTCACGCGGAAAAATGCTCGGCTCAGTTCGCCAGCGCCTCGCCCAAAACGCTCACCGCTTTGCGCACATCGGCCGCATTCACCCAATAATGCGTCACTAGCCGGATGCGCGGGTTGGGGTCAAACTCCAGCAGCACGCCGTGCGGCTGAGCGCGCCGCGCCAGCTCCACCGACCCGCACGGCGCCTTCGGCCCCAGCCGGAAATAGACCATGTTGGTGGCGGGCACCGGCGTGTCCAGCACGATATTCGAAATGCCGGCCAACCCTTCCGCCAGCAAACGGGCGTTGGCGTGGTCGTCCTCTAGCCGCTCGATCATCGTCTCCAGGGCCACAATGCCGGCCGCGGCCAGCACGCCCACTTGCCGCAGCCCGCCACCCACCATCTTGCGGTTGCGGCGGGCCTCGACGATGAAATCGCTCGGCCCGCACAACATGGACCCAATCGGGGCCGACAGCCCCTTCGACAGGCAGAACATCACCGTGTCGGCTGGGCGCGCCAACTCGGCCGCGCTGACGCCCTGCGCCACCGCGGCGTTGAACAGCCGCGCCCCGTCCACGTGCAGTTTCAGGCCGCGCTGGTGGGTCAACTCCGCCACCTGGCGCACATAAGCCACCGGCAGCGGCAGCCCGCCGCAGACGTTCTGGGTGTTCTCCAGGCACACCAGCCGCGTGCGCGGGTGGTGCACGTCTTCGTCGCGGATGTTGGCTTCAATCTCAGCCAGGCTCAGCGTGCCATCCGGCTGGTTGGGCACCGTGCAGGCCTGCACGCCGGCCATCGCTGCCAGCCCGCCCACTTCGTTCAGGAAGATGTGCGACTTCGCGCCCAAGATCGCTTCCGCCCCGCGCGGGCAATGCGTCAGCACGGCCACCAGGTTGGCCATGGTGCCGGAGGCATAAACAGCGCCGCATCGTGCCCGGTCAGCGCCGCGGCCATTTCTTGCAGCCGGATGACCGTTGGGTCGTCGCCGAACACGTCGTCGCCTACTTCGGCGGCGGCCATGGCGGCCCGCATCGCCGGCGTGGGCCGCGTCACCGTGTCGCTGCGCAGATCAATGACGCCATCGTCGAAACTCATCGCACATGCGCTCCCGCGGCCGCGTGGATGGCGGCCACGACACCCGCCACCACCACGCCGACCACAATCAGATCCAGGGCCACGGCAATCACAAAGCCGAGGCAGCCCAGCCCAACACCCCAGCGCGCCCGCCGCGCCCCGGTGCGGTCACCGGCTTGCCAACGCTCGCGGTGGCTGAACAGCCCGCCGAAAATGGCATACACCCCCAGCGGCAGACCCAGCAGCGTGGTGCCGGGCACCGGCAGCGCCACCAGCACGATCCAGGCCAGCCCGGCCAGCAAGCTCGAATTGGCCCATGCGCGCTTCGGGGTCGAAGAAGGTATCGCCATCGGAGAAGACTCGTCAACGGACACTTGCACCTGCGCTGCAAGTGCAGGTGTGAAACGGATAGAACGGATGAGAAGCTTGAGAGGATCAACCCAGAGAATCAGGAATGGCTAGCTGGGTGGCCAATCACCATCGTCCTAATCCGGTTTTTCCATTCGTTTCACACCTGCACTTGCAGCGCAGGTGCAAGTGTCCGTTCTATCCGTTGACGAATGGTTTTAGTATTTGCGCACCACGGCCTTGTATGTATCCGGCTGCCGGTTTTGCAGCGTCTGGAATTCCTCGCGGCGCTGGCGGACCTCGGCCAGATCGATGCGGGCCACGCACCAGCCCTCGGCCGGGTCATTGGTCTTCGGGTCCACTTCGCCGGACATGGTGGCATAGACCTGGCCGCGCGGCCCAACGATCATCGAGTCGCCGAAGAACGAGTAGGTCACATCGTCCCCCACCCGGTTGGCCGCCGCCACAAAGAAGGCGTTCTCATAGGCGCGCGCCAGCACATACGTCCGCCACTCGTCGCGGTGTGGCTTCTCCCAGTTGGCCCCCACGATCAGCAACTCCGCGCCCTCCAGCGCCAGCGAGCGGGTCGCTTCTGGAAAGGCCAGGTCGTAGCCCGAGAGCATGCCCACATTACCAAAGGTGCACTCAAAGGTCACAAAGCGGAAGCCGGGCCGGAAGGCCATGCGCTCCTCGCCCTTCAGATGCACCTTGCGATATTCGCCAATCAGCTCGCCGTCCGGCCCGATCAGCACCATCGAGTTGAAGATGATTGACTCCACCTTTTCCTTAGTGGGCAGCCCAAAGGCGATGTGCACCCCAAATTCCTGGGCGCGCTGCGTCATGACGTTGACCGACACGCCCGGCACGCGCTGGGCCAGATCGGTAAAGCGCACGCCGCACTCATAGCCGGTGGTGATCAGCTCCGGGAATACGATCAGGTCAACCTTTTGTTGTCCGGCAATGCGGGCCACCAGGTCCGACATCTTTTCCAGGTTCTCTTCCGGCTCGCCCAGCTTGGGCTTCATTTGAACGGTGGCCACTGTCACTTCGCGCATAGGTTCTCCTCGAATAGGGACCGGACTATTTTAGATTTTAGCATCGCTGGCCGCCTCAACCCGCCAACTGCGCCAACACGCGGGTCAGATCAGCAGGCAGCGGCGCCTCAAACGTCATGCGCCGGCCGTCGCCCGGCAGATCGAAGCTCAGCCGCGCGGCGTGCAGAAACTGGCGCTTGAGCGGCAGGGTCGGCGTCCGCCGCCCGTAAACCGTGTCGCCGACGATGGGGCACTTCAGATAGGCAAAATGCAGCCGCAGCTGGTGCGTGCGGCCGGTGAGCAGGCGCGCATCCACCAGGCTGTGCTCGTCGTACACCGTCCGCACCGTGTATTCGGTCACCGCGGCCCGCCCCTGGCTCAGCGCCACCACCGCCATCTGCTTGCGATTGCGCGGGTCACGCCCAATGGCGGCTTCAATGCGGCCGGTGGCGGTGGGCAAATGCCCATCCAGCAAAGCCACATACAGCTTTTCCACTTCGCGGTCTTTAAATTGGCGCTGCAGCTCGCGATGGGCGGCATCGGTCTTGGCCACCACGATCAGCCCGGAGGTGTCCTTATCCAGCCGGTGCACAATGCCCGGCCGCTGCTCGTCGCCCACGCCTTCCAGGTCCGGGGCGTGCGCCAGCACCGCGTTCACAAGGGTGCCGTCAAAATGGCCGGCGGCCGGGTGCACCACCATTCCGGCGGCTTTATTCACCACCAGCAGGTCGTTGTTTTCAAACACGATATCCAGGGGAATGGCTTCCGGGAGGTGGGTGGAGGGCGCGGGCGGCGGCACGCGCACTTGCAGGGCGGCCGGCCCTTCCAGGCGGAAAGCGGGCTTGGTGACCACCCGCCCATCCACCGCCACAAACCCATCCTCGATCAGGCGCTGAATGTGGGTGCGCGATAGATCGATCAGTTCAGCCGCAATTGTCTTATCGAGCCGCTCGCCGCCGCCCGCGGCGGCAAACGCGCGGGTAATTTCCGCCACGTTAGGACGTTTCGCGAACGTCTACGGGCGGCAAGGTGGAGCCGCCGGGGGATTGTTGGCGATCGTTGCGCGAGTCCAGCCACATGATGATGGCCAGCAGCACCACCCCTAGGCTGATGCTGGCATCCGCCACGTTGAAAATGGCGAAATTGCCCACGCTGATGAAGTCGGTGACGGTGCCAAAGACCAGCCGGTCAACCAGGTTGCCCAGCGCGCCGCCCAGCTGCATGCCCAGGGCAATGCGCATCCACCAGTGCCCGGCGGGCAGGCGCTGGGTGTAGACCACGATGACCGCGGTGACGATGACCGCCACGGCGGTGAAGAACAGGCCAGCTTCCTTAAACAGCCCGAAGGCCGCGCCGGTGTTCTGGATGTACAGAACGCGCGCATACGGCGCCAGCCAATCCAGCGGGTTCCAACTGCTGTTCACGGGCAGCGTGGTCCGCACCAGGTGCTTGGAATATTGATCCCCCAGCACCACGATGGCCGCCAACAAATACACCAACACCTGGTTCAGAACTCTCTTCAACATGTGACTCCCATATGCGGGCCGCCGGCCGGCGCTGTTGCGCCTGAGCCGGCATTGTACCCTAAGAGAC
>JAYTFQ010000700.1:0-4372 GCA_043734225.1 Anaerolineales bacterium
GCCTCCGCTGGCATCTCGCCAGCTGAGGCCGCGGCCGAAGTGGATGGTCTGCTCCGAGCGCCCACCGTCGAGTCCTAAGTCGGCCGCCCGCTGAGCGGCCCTCGCCATGGCCATTTGGGTGATTGCCCGCCGGGCGCGGATCACAGTCTGGATCTGCCTGGCCTGCGTTTTGGCAGCCTGCGCCGGCGTGGCGACCTTCTCCTCTACATCGCAAAACCAAGCTTCGCCGCAGCCCGGACTGCATGGCTCATCGACCAGCAGCCTCCAGTTCATGGTTTCTGGCAGCGGTGCCCTGCTGGAAGCCTACGAGGCCGTCGTCTCGATATATCAACAGCGCCATCCCGACCGCGGCGTTGACCTGGTTGGCATCCCGGACGAAGCCGATTTTCAAAAACGGCTGGCGGCGGACCTGGCTGCCGGCCGGCCCGCGGATGTGATCGTTGAGAGCTATACCAACATCCCTGGGCTGGCGTCGCGCGGCCTGCTGGCGCCGGTCGCGGCCGATTTGGCTGCCAGTCAGGTCTTGAAACTGGCCGACTTTGCCGCCGGTAGCCTGGCGCCGCTCATTTTTAATCGCCAGCTTCAATGTGTGCCGTTGAGCGCCGCGGGCCTGGTGGTGTATTACAACCACGCTTTGTTTCAGGCAGCCAGCCTGCCGGACCCCGGCAATCGTTGGACGCGCCAGGAATTTCTGGCCGATGCTCAAAGGTTAACCCGTGACACGGATGGCGATGGCCGGATGGATCAGTACGGTTTGGGCATACAGCCCAGCCTGACGAACCTGGCGCCGTTCATTCTGCAGTTGAAAGGCCCGCTGGTGGACCTGGAACCTTGGCCGAGCGAGTTGTCCCTGGGCACTCCTATGGCCCTGACGGCCACCACCTGGCTGGTCAGCCTGCAAAACGAGTTTCATGTGGTGCCTTCCGAGCAGGATGAGTTAGCCGCCTCCAGCTTGCAGCGCTTCATGGATGGCAGCCTGGCCATGCTGGCTGGCACGCGCGCCCTAGTGCCCGAACTTCGGCAGGTGGGCCGCTTGAATTGGGATGTCGCGCCGCTGCCCGCCGACAACACCAGCACCAGCAATATCATTGTGGAAGATGGGCTGTGTATGACCGCTGCGGCGACCAACAAAACCGCCGCCTGGCAGTTCATTGAGTTCGCCGCCTCGCCGGAAGGCCAGGCTCTAGTGGCAAAATCAGGGGCGATTGTCCCCGCGCTGTCTGCGGTGGCCGCCTCTCCGGTCTTCCTCGATCCAGCTCTGCGGCCGGCTCACAGTCAGTTGTTCTCGGCGGCGCTGGCCCATGCGCTGGCCTTGCCCAAGCTGGAAAACTGGAGTGACATCCAGGCAATTGTCGACGAAGAGCTGGGGCAAGCGTTCTATGGTCATAAGAGCGTTGCCCAGGCGCTGAATTCCGCCACGTTGCGCAGCGAAGAATATTTCAAAATTCACACCGCCCACTGAATAGAGGCCGCATGCCCAACCGCTTGGCCGGCGAAACGTCGCCCTATCTGCTTCAGCATCAAAACAACCCGGTGGATTGGTATCCCTGGGGGCCTGAGGCGCTGGCCCGCGCCCGGGCGGAGGACAAACCGATCTTTCTGTCGATCGGCTACGCCGCCTGCCACTGGTGCCATGTCATGGCCCACGAGTCGTTCGAGGACCAAGCCACGGCCGCGCTGATGAACCAGCTGTTTGTTAATATCAAGGTGGATCGTGAAGAACGCCCGGATCTCGATTCGATTTACATGAATGCGGTCGTGGCGCTGACGGGCAGCGGCGGCTGGCCGATGAGCGTGTTTCTCACGCCCGAGCAGGTCCCGTTTTACGGCGGCACTTACTTCCCGCCACGGCCGGCGCATGGGCTGGCCGCTTTTCAGCAGGTGCTGCGCGGCGTGGCGGATGCCTGGCAGAACCGCCAGGACGAGGTGCGCACCGGCGCGCAGGATGTGCTCAACCACATCCGCCAATCCGAGTTGCGAGGCCAAATGCCGGGAGCCGAGCCGCTCCTGCCCGGCACCCTCGATGCCGCGGCACAGGAGCTGTGGCGGGAGTTCGATTGGCGCCATTACGGCTGGGGCGGGGGGCCCAAATTCCCGCAGCCGATGGCGATGGAGTTCTTGCTGCGCCAGCATGCCCTCACCGGACAATCCAACCCGCTCGATATGGTGGTCAAAGCCGCCCGCAGCATGGCGCGCGGCGGCCTGTATGACCAGTTGGGCGGCGGCTTTCATCGCTACGCCACGGATGCGGCCTGGCTGGTGCCCCATTTTGAGAAGATGCTCTACGACAATGCCCAACTGGCGCGGGTTTATCTGCATCTGTGGCAGGTGACCGGCGATCCGGAATTTCGCCGGGTGGTGGAAGACACATTGGACTACGTGCTGCGCGAGATGACCGATCCGTCCGGCGGTTTCTATTCCACCCAGGATGCCGATTCGGAAGGCCATGAAGGCAAGTTCTTTGTCTGGACGCCCGCCGACATCGATGGCGCGCTTGGCGCGGAGGCCGTGCTGTTCAAAGAGGCTTACGGTGTCACTCCGCGCGGCAATTTCGAAGGCCAGAACATCTTGTTCGTGGCCGCCGCCGCGGACGAATTGGCGGCCCGCCACGACATTCCGGAGACAGAAGTACGCCAGAGTCTGGACGCATCGCGGCGCATCCTGTTTGCGCTGCGTGCCGGGCGCGTGGCCCCTGGGCGGGACGACAAGGTCTTGGCCGCCTGGAACGGCCTGATGCTGGCTGCGCTGGCCGAGGCGGCGCGCGTGTTGGGGCGCGACGATTATTGCCAGGCTGCCCGCGCGAACGGCGATTTCATCCTGTCACGACTGCGCGGGGCTGACGGCGCCTTATTCCGCTCCTGGCGGAATGGACAGTCGCGTCTGACGGCCTACCTGGAAGACTATGCCGATGCGGCTGACGGGCTGCTCGCGTTGTACGAAGCCACATTCGAGACTTATTATTACACCGCTGCCTGTGAGTTGGTTGCCTATGCCCTGGCGCACTTTGCCGACCCGAACGGCGGCTATTTCGACACACCCGACCAGCACGAGCCGTTGGTCACCCGGCCCAAGGATGTGCAAGACAACGCCACACCTTCTGGCAGCGGCATGCTGGCCACGGTTCTGCTGCGGCTGGCCGCCTTCAGCGGCGAAACCCGCTATGCCGAGGCGGCAGAGGCGATATTGGGATCGCTCCAGCCTGTTTTGTCGCAGCACCCAACGGCCTTCGCCCAGTCATTGGTGGCGCTGTCTTTAGCGCTGTCGCGGCCCCGCGAAATTGCGCTGGTGGGCGACCCGGCTGAAACAGGCACCCAGGCGCTGTTGGCGGTTATCAACGGCGCCTATCGGCCCTTCCAGGTCCTGGCACTGAAGCGCCCAGGGCAGGAGCCACCGCTGCCGCTCTTGGCTGGCCGCGAACCGCTCCGGGGCCTGCCAACGGCCTATGTGTGTTTCAACATGGCCTGCCAACTGCCGGTGACTGAGCCCGCTGCTCTGGCGGCGCAATTGGATCAGGTGCGTGAATAGAGCGTCGCCACACGATTTGTGCCGGCTGCCGATTGCCCTATACTGCCCTTGCTCAATCCACAGGGGATAGTCATGACGCCTCGACCTGATTCAAGATTGCGTAACCACCCAGCGCGATTACTGGGAAAAACGGTATCAGCTGTCATTGTGCGTCTGGCAGCGGCCGGGCTAGTGCTGTTGACTTTGGCCGCTCAGCCGACGGCGCTCACGCAAGCCAGCCCGCCGTATGGTTTGCTCAAGGCCTATTTCAATCTCACGCCCAGCCCGAACGAGGAGTTCGGCAATGCGGTGGCGTTTTCCGTAGATGGAACGAGTCTGTTTGTGGCAGCACGTGGCGACACGCTGAACACCGTCAACCCAATTGGCTCGGTATCCATTCTCACTACCGCCTCAGGCGCGGTCAGCCGCGTATTAAGCGAGACATCTCCCGTATCAGGCGATTACTTCGGCTATTCGCTGGCAATTTCAGGCACTGAGACGCTGGTTGGCGCTCAATTGAAAAATACCGGGGCGCCAAAATCCGGCGCCGCGTTTTTGTATAACAATCAAAACGGCGCTGTCCTCCAGTCGTTTGCGGAACAAAATCCAAGTGACCAGGACTACTTCGGCACTTCGGTGGCCATTTTGAGCGACACGGCTGTGTTAGTGGGCGTGCCGCAATACTCGGCCACCGATATTGGCCGCGCCTACGTCTGTTTGAAGTTGAATGGTGATTGTTCATTGGCGATTGATCGGCCAAGCGGCGGTTCGGCCGATGGGGCCCTCTTCGGGTCTGCCATGGTGAGCTTGGGCGACAAGTTTGCCGTTTCTGCGCCGGCCGATGAAGCTCACGGGATGGTTTACATCT
>JAYTFQ010000701.1:0-3036 GCA_043734225.1 Anaerolineales bacterium
CCAGCCTTTGCCAGCGGCGCCAGAAGAGCCAGCTAAAGATCGCGAGCGTGATGACCAGCAGAAGGCCGAGCCCCACTTGGCCGCTGGAGCGGCCGCCGGCTGAGTAAGACTGCGACTGCGCCAGAAGGACGATGCCGAAGAGAAAGACAAAGCTGCCCGCGATGGCCAGGCCTGAGGTGGCCTCGGCTTTGACAGCGGCGGCCACCAGTCGCTGCTGGATGGCGGACATCCGGCCGCTGCGGTTGGCAGCGATGCTTTCGGCGTCAGCGGCGATGGCTTGGATGGACATCGGATGATCCTGGCTGGCTCGGGGAAAAACTACATATGTTCGACGAAGTTCTTGGCATCGACCAGGCTGGCGCCGGTGTTCTCGCGGTAGACTTTGATGGCGTCGATGATCTTGTGCGCGGCCACCAGGCTGCGGATCTGCGCCAGGTAGGGCGGCTCGGGCGGCTCCTGATAGGTCAGATTGAGCGCGGTCAGCATAAAGTCCACCTTGCGCTCGAGCTCCGACAGCCGCCGGCCCAGGTCACCCATCCGTAGAGAAAGATCTGAATCAGTCACGAGGTCTCCTTGTCACGACATTGAATACTTTGAGGAAAGCGTTTGCAGCCGGCCGTCGATTGCAGCAACCACTCGCCGCGTACGCTTTCTTCACGTTGCTCAGCAGGCCGGACCGTCTCCACGGGCCGGGCCGGCGAACGGTTCGAGTATCGGCGCGGAGCCATACATCGTCAACCGCGAGCACATGGCGGCCATCTCCTGCGGCGGATAGGGCATGCCGGCATCCAGCCACCAGAGGACCATGTTCAGCTTGACTGCCGCCAGGTAGTTGGCCAGCACCTCCAACGGCATGGAGAGATCCATGTCTGGATGCCGGAGGGTGCAGGTGGCACGGATACGGCCGGCCAGGTAGTCGCGCACGGTGCGCGTGATCTCGACCGCCCCCTGCCCGCGCAGCACGGCCCGGTACAGGTCGGCGTGCTGCTGCACATGCAGGAAGGTGAGCAGGTCTTCCGAGCCCTGCGTGGCGGCGTTGAAGTTGCGCGACGATTGCGCTTCGATCTTGGCCAGCAAGTCGTCGAGCATGTCCCGGATCAGCCCGACCATCAAATCGTCTTTGTCGCGGTAGTGCAGGTAGAACGTCGCCCGGCGCAGTCCGGCGCGGTCGGTAATATCTTGAATGTTGGTAGCATCATAGCCCTGCTCCAGGATGCTGGCGATCAACGCCTCGCGCAGCATCTGGCGGGTGCGAACCACGCGCGGATCAAGTTTTTTGGCTTCTGGGGCGAAGGTAATAGACATGTGTCAATTATAGTACAGGGCGACAAGATTTCCTATTGACGGTCTGAATTATCCGATTATATTAGATAACGTACTCGGTGTAAACAATGGTACTCGCTGTCCGGAAAGGCATTTGACACATGGCCAAACATGTTCCCCCCACCCCACCCGGGAACCTGATCCTGGGGCATCTATCCGCTTACCGCGCCGACCCAATGGGTTACGAAATCCACGCGGCGCGCACTTATGGCGATATTGTCCACATGCGCTGGGTGAACCGCCACGCCTATTTCATCAGCCACCCCGACTACGTGCGCCAGGTGCTGGTGGATGAGGCGGACAAATTCTACAAGGCGCCGATTTACCGCACGCTGCTGTCATACTTCTTGGGCAACGGCCTGCTGACCAGCGACGGCGACTTTTGGCGGCGGCAGCGCAAGCTGGCCCAGCCGGCCTTTCATACCAAGCGCATTCAGAGTTATGCCGAGACGATGGTGGATTACACCGAGCGGCTGCTGGAACAATGGCAGCCGGGCCAGACGCGCGATATGAACCGCGATATGATGCGCCTGACGCTTGGCATCGTAGCCAAGACCCTGTTCAACGCCGATATCGACCATGAAGCTAACCACATCGGCGACGCGCTGACCGATATCCTTGACGTGACCACCGAGCGCATGCAGTCGCCCATCCAGGTGATCCCGGAGTGGATTCCAACCGAGGGCAACCGGCGGCGCAAAGCCGCCGTGCAAGGGCTGGATGCCATTGTGCTGGGCATGATCGAACAGCGGCGGAAGGCTACTGAAGACCAGGGCGACCTGCTCTCGATGCTGATGGCGGCGCGCGACGACGCCGACAAGGGCATGACCGACCAACAACTGCGGGATGAGGCCGTGACGATTGTCCTGGCCGGGCACGAGACCACCGCCAATGCGCTGTCGTGGACGTGGTATTTGCTGGCGCAGCACCCTGAAGCGGAAGCCAGGCTGCACGCCGAGCTGGACAGCGTGTTGGGTGGCCGGCGGCCCACATTTGAAGACCTGCGCCGGCTACCCTATGCTGACATGGTGATTAAAGAGTCCATGCGGTTGTATCCGCCGATCCCATCCATTGCGCGTCTGGCGATGGAAGACACGACCATCGGCGGCTACGCCGTGCCCAAGGGGCTGATCATCAGCATCGCGCCGCACGTCATCCACCGCGATGCGCGCTGGTACACTGAGCCGGATGTCTTCCGCCCAGAGCGCTGGACGCGGGAGTTCGAGAAGGCGCTGCCCAAGTGCGCCTATCTGCCCTTCAGCACCGGGCCGCGCATCTGCATCGGCAACAGCTTTGCCAGCATGGAAGCTGTGCTGCTGCTGGCCACCATGGCCCAGCGCTACCGGCCGGTGATGGTGCCGGGGCAGACCATCACCCCGCACGCGGCGCTGACATTGCGGCCGGTGCCCAACCTGCAGATGACGCTGGAAGCGCGGCCCAGCGCCCTGCCGGCCACGCTGCCGGCGCGGGAGATGCAAACGGCCTGATCCACGACCCCCTAAAAAGAAGGGGGCAAGCGGTCACGAAGGAACGCGAAGAAGAGAAAAAGAAGGGTAAAGGTCCCTGGGCGACAGTGCGCCCAGGGACTTTTTGATTCGGAACGGTCTCGGCGTGAGCATTTGGGTGAAATTATAACGACCCAGCCAGTTGGCGCGGACACTTGGCTGTGAACTAGGAAATCAAGGATGTGTTGGCCGAATTGGATGCCGTGGT
>JAYTFQ010000702.1:0-2484 GCA_043734225.1 Anaerolineales bacterium
GATAAAGGCCATGGCCAGCGCGCCGCCGGAGATCAGGGCGAACAACAGGTCTGGCAGCTTGTTGGCCGTGTTGTAGGCGTCCAGCGTGGCGCTCAGGCCAAAATAGCGCGCCACCAGAACCTGGCGGCCGAGGCCCACCAGATTGTCCAGGCCGAAAAAGACGGCTACCAACAACGATGTATTGAGCAGGCGGCGGGCTGTCATAGTAGGTGTGCACCTGGGTGTGCGCCCAGGGCCGGTTGCATTTTACAGTCTTTTTGCACGCGGCCGCCGCACCTGTCGCGAGAAGCGCCGGCGCGGCCAACAGCACACCGGCGGGCAACGCGCCCGCCACCACCGCGGCCAGGCCCACCACCGCCTCCAGCGGCAACGACCAGGGCGCCCAGATCGACCAACTGCTGGCCGCGCTGCAGGCTCAGCAAGACTGACACTGTGCCGGAGGCTGCCAACCCCTGATTAAGTTGATATCAACAAATAGAGGTGTGCCGGGCGTCGCTCGGCACACCTCTATTTGTTTTATCGCGCGGATGGATGGGAGGGGTGGAGCACCGATTGGCAGCCGCCGGCTACCCTGGACCCCTGGGTGGGTACCCCTGTTTTCGCGAAGCGTGGCGGGGATGGCGGCGGTGGCGGAAGACATAATGCAGGTCGTCCCCCAACACCCCCCCATATGCCTTCTATTCCTCCAGCTCCTCCGCGATGGCCGCGAACTGCTCCAGCGCGGCCCGCAGGTCCTCCACGATCTCGGCCGCCAGCACATCGGGGGCCGGCAGGTTGGCGCTGTCTTCCAGCGACTCGTCCCGCAGCCAGAACAGGTCCAGGTTGGCCTTGTCGCGCGCCATGAGCTCGTCGTAGGTGTAAGCGCGCCAGCGGCCCTGCGGGTTGGCGTCGGACCAGGTGGCCGCGCGCTCATGCCGGTTCTCGGCCTGGTAACAGGCCACGAACTCGGCCAGGTCGGCGCGCGCCAACGGGTTCTGCTTGAGGGTGAACTCGCGGTTGGTGCGCAGGTCATAGATCCACAGTTTGTCGGTCCAGGGCCGCTCGCCGCCGGGCTTCTTGTCGAAGAAGAGCACGTTGGCCTTGACGCCCTGGGCGTAGAAGACGCCGGTGGGCAGGCGCAAGAGCGTGTGCACGTCACAGTCGTGCAAGAGCTTGCGCCGGACCGTCTCGCCGGCGCCGCCCTCGAAGAGCACGTTGTCCGGCACCACCACCGCCGCCCGGCCGTGCATCTCCAGGATGGTGTGCACGTGCTGGACGAAGTTGAGCTGCTTGTTGCTGGTGGAGGTCCAGAAGTCGTCGCGCACGATCACCTGGCTCTCGCGGCGCGTCTCGCCCTCCTCGTTCACAAACGTCACGCTGCTCTTTTTGCCAAAGGGCGGGTTGGTCAGCACCACCCGGAAGCGCTCGCCGGGGTCAGCCGCCAGGCTGTCCGAGACATGTATCGGGCTATTGCCCCCATTGGCGCCCACGCCGTGCAGGTACAGGTTCATTACGCACAGCCGAGCGGTGTTGTCCACGATCTCCCAGCCGTGCAGCGCCTCCAGCCGCAGGTGGCGCCACTGGTCCTGGTCCAGCGGCGCGTTCTGCTCGGCGACATAATCGTGCGCCGCCAGCAGGAAGCCGCCGGTGCCGCAGGCCGGGTCGGCGATGCGCTCGCCCGGCCGCGGGCGCATGACGTCCACAATGGCGCGGATCAGCGGCCGCGGGGTGAAATATTGCCCGGCGCCGCTCTTGGTGTCCTGGGCGTTCTTCTCCAGCAGCCCCTCGTAGATTTCGCCCTTGACGTCGATATCCAGGCCGGTCCAGGTTTCGCCGTTGATTAGCTCCACCAGCCGGCGCAGCTTGGCCGGGTCCTGGATCTTGTTCTGCGCCTTGCGGAAGATAACGGGGATCAGCCCCGAGCCTTGCCCCAGCGTGGTCAGCACGTGCCGGTACTGCGCCTCCAGCGCGTCGCCGTCCAGCCGCAGCAGGCTGGGCCAGTTGACGTCCTCGGCGATGGCGCTCGGCCGGCCCATGGCGCGGCCCTCATCGTCCATCTTCAGGAACAGCAGGTAGGTGAGCTGCTCCAGGTAGTCGCCATACGAGACGCCGTCGTCGCGCAGGACGTTGCAGTAGTTCCAGACGCGCTGGACGATGGTGGAGGAGTTGCTCATGGTGTCGGCCTCAGCGCCAGGTCGGCTAAATAATCGGCCACGCGGACCGGCGGCGATAGGCGGCGCGTGTTGGCCGGATTGTCGCGATCCAGCGCCCATTGCACAGGGTTATCGCGCACATAGCGGCGGAGCGCAGCGAGCTGGCGTTGGTCGCGAACGATGTGCTCGTAGTAGCCGCGCTGCCAGGCAAATTCGGACCGTTGCGCGGCCCGGCAGGCGCTGGTGACCGCGGCCTTGTAGGTACGCACGATGACCGACAGCGTGTGGCGGCGGGGCGACATGACAGAAAATGGGTTATCGGCATCGCGCGCCCCCGGCGCCGGGGTGTTCA
>JAYTFQ010000703.1:0-2082 GCA_043734225.1 Anaerolineales bacterium
CTAGGCGTCAAGCGGCAATTTGTGGCGTTTGGGGACGGAAAGCCGGTCTTTCATGCCGAGACACCGGTCAGGCGTGCAAGGCCCGCCAGCGCGCCACAATCAGCGCAGTCGAATCGAAAGCCAGCTCGGGCAGATGATCCGGGTCGAAGTAACCGGCCGCCTCGGCATCGTCGCCAGGGCTAAGCTGACCGCCGGTCACCTGGGCCAGATAGACAATCAGGATATCGGCGCCGTCGGTGGCCCGCACACGGGCATATACGTCCAGCAAGCCGGTCACACGCACGTGCAGCCCGGTTTCCTCCAAGGCTTCGCGCGCGGCGGCGCGGGCCGGATCTTCGCCGCCATCCACAAAGCCGGCCGGCACCGACCATTTGCCGCGCTCGGGATCATTGCCGCGCTTGATTAAAAGCAGGCGGCCGGCGTCTTCGATGAGCATGCCGACCGCCACTTTGGGATCGATGAAATGGATGCGGCCGCAACTGGAGCACACAGGCCGCAGGGCGCCGTAAACGGCGCGCTGCTCCAGGCGGTGCCCACAGCGCGGACAGAAATTGATGTGTTCAGCCATGGGGTGCGCGGCGGCAAGCCGCCGGCGCGGCTTAGCCCCGCCGCGTGAACCAGGCGGCGCCGGCCAGCGCCAGGGCCAGGGCGGCCAGCACAATCTCGACCAACCGCCAGGGCGAGGCCGGCTCTGGAGAGGCTGGTGTCTGCACCCCGGTTGCGTTCAGGCTGGGGGTTTCGGTGGCGCTGGGCGCCACCGCGGCTATGCTGACGGCCGTATCGGCCGGTGTTTCCGTGGCGGCGGTCTTGCTGGTGCTGTCGGGCGTGGCCGCACCCACGGCCTGACGATTGGTCGCGTCCGGCGTGGCCGTGATGGCCATTGGCGCCAAATGGGCGAACGGCGTTACTGCCGCGTCCTGGCTGACGCTGTCAGTGGGGGCCGGCGCGCCGGCGCCGTAGGCCTCCAGGCTGCCTTCGGGTGAGGGCGTCATCAGCGGCGCGGCGTTGGGCGCGAGGACCGTGGACGCTCCGCTGCTTTGGGTGGTTAAGCCGGCCACAGCCGAGGCGGCCAGGCCGCTGGTGGTGTAGTCGCGCGCCACAGCCAGAACAAGCAGCACGGTACACAGCGCCGCCGCCAGGCGGAAAACGGGAAACAGCGGCCCGCGACGGGCGCGGGCGTACTGGCCCACCTGCCCGGGGGTCAGGGTGAAATTGCGCGGCGGCTTGACGGCCGGCAGGCTGCGCAGGGCGCGCACCGTGCGGCGCAAATCGGAGAGGGTGGCCTGCAAATCCGCTTCCGTGGCCAGGCGCGCCTCCAGAGCAGATTTCTCGGCCGGCGAGAGCTGGTTGTCTATGTAAGCGGAAAGCCGCTCGAAATCCTGGGAGGTGTTGGTGCTCATGGGATGGTCTCTTCCTCTTCTAGACGGAAAGAGTTCGGCAGAAGTTCCAGGACATTTGCGCGCAGGCAATCGCGCATGCGCGCGCGGGCGCGCGACAGCCGCGATTTTACGGTGCCGAGGGCGGCGCCGGTGCTGGCGGCAATCTCGTTGTAGTCCATGCCCATGACGTCCGACATGACCACCACGGACTTCATATCGTCGGGCAGCCCGTCGAGACAGGTCTGGATCTCGCGCGCCAGCTCGTGGCGCTGGGTGACGTCTTCCGGGGATTCGTCGTGAGAAATGAGTGAGGCTTCCGAATCGGCATCCGGCCCGGTATCAACGACGGTCAGCGCTTCGAGCGAAGTAGCCGGCCGGCGTTTGCGGCGGCGCAGCTCGTCGTAGCAGGCATTGGTGACGATGCGCAGCAGCCAGGCCTTGAAGGAGCCGCCGCGGTAGTGGCGCAGATTTTTGTAGGCCGAGATGAAGGCTTCCTGAGCGGCATCGCTGGCCGAATCACCCTCGCCCATGATGCGGTAGGCCAGGTTATAGACCGGGGACTGATATTCCAGCACCAGGCGATTGAAGGCGTTCAAATCGCCTTGCTGCGCGTCACTTATGAGGGCGGGCTCAGCCATAGCGAAGCCCTAATAGCAAGATTTGCCAAAACGGGTGACGGCCCGGCGACCGTGCGGCCGGGCCG
>JAYTFQ010000704.1:0-5484 GCA_043734225.1 Anaerolineales bacterium
GATGGGGAAAGCATGGGTTAGCAGCAGGCGCACGTTCGTCAAGGTCAGCACCAGCGGCAGCAGCACAATAATGATCACGCGGCAGACAAAGACCAGCCAGACAGGCATAGTTCGCATCAAGCCTCCATACGCCAACGGTCAGTGAATGCCCAACTGATTGAGCTCACCGCCCAGAATAAAGCGAATCACAATCGAATTCGTCAACTGCTCCACCGGAGCCAGGTCATCGGTGAATACCACCGTCGAGCGCGGCGTCGGCTGCAGGTTGTCCACGGCGTGCATGGCGGCGTCGCGCAGCAGCAGCGGCGTGCTGGTGTCCATCAGGGCCATGTTCGCCGCCAGGTTGCCAGCCTGGGTGGGCTGAACCGTGGCATATAGAATGCTGTTGAAGGTGTTCGGAATATCCACGACGTAAATCGACGGGAAAACGGACTCGAGCGTGCCGGCCATGGCCTCGATCAGCCGCCGATCGGTAAATGTCCGGCCAACGTTGATGACCAGCACGCCGTCGTCCGACAAATGCGCTCGCACGTCCTCAAAGAATTCCTTGGTGGTCAGGTTCCAGGGGATGTACGGCAGGCGATAGGCATCCACGCCGATGACGGAATAACGGTTCTTGGAGTGCGCCAGCGCCCAGCGGCCATCCTGGACGATCACGTTCAGGTTCGGCTCGTTCATGTCGAAATAGCGCCGGCCCACGTCCACGATGCCTGGGTCGATCTCGATCCCGTCGATGGGTATCGGCCCGAAGACGGCGGTGTACTGGCGGGCAATGGTGCCGGCCGCCAGCCCCACCAACCCCAGGTTGGCCACCTGAGCGCGCAGGTGCGGCGGCGCATTGAAAAACGGCGCCGCCAGAAAGTAATCCCATGTGCCGAACGTCTCCAATTGGCTGGCATTGTAAATTGAGTGGATGCCCTGGCCTTCGTTCAGCAGCAGGTAGCGGGTGTTGTCACGCTCGACCACCTGAATAAAGTTATAGGCCGACTCGCGCTCCTCGATCAGGCCGGCGGTCGGTTTAAGCGGACCGGAGAGGCTGAAGGCCGCCAGAACGATAATAACTACCGGCATCCACAGCAGCAGCAATGCGCGCCGGCGCTCCGCCAGCCACAGTCCCACAAAAGCCACCAGCATCAGCAGCAAGCCAAACAGCAGGAAGCTGCGCAGCGTGCCAATGGTCGGCACCAGCCACAGCGTCGGCGCGAAGGTGCCCACAATCGAGCCCAGGGTGGAAATGGCATATATGCGGCCGGAAACCTGGCCGGCAAAGCGCGAATCCGTCAACGCCAGCCGAATGGCGAACGGCGAGACACAGCCGAGCAGGGTCACCGGCACGGCGAAAAGCACCAGGACACTCAGAAAGGAACCGCCCATCACGGCCGCGTCGAAATTCTCCACGGCTTTCGCCGCAAAGCGCAGCACGGGTTGTGCCACCAGCGGCACCAGACAGGCGGTAAACGCGGCCCAGGCCAGCAAGGAATAGAAGGTGCGCGGATTGGGCGAGCGATCGGCCCAGCGGCCGCCGATAAAATAGCCGGCGGTCAGGTAAACCAGGATCAGGCCAATAATGTTGGCCCACACCAGGTTGCTGGTGCCGAAGACATTCCCCAGCAGGCGCGAGGCCAACAGCTCAACCGCCAGGCTGGTCATACCGGCCGTAAAGACGGCGAGAGCGAGATAGCGACGATGGATAGTCATGGGCAGCGACTGCTATTGTAAAGGCAACGCTGTCGACCGGCAATGCGCGCGACACCGCGCCGGCCAAGGTATAATCCGCGCTGGCAGGCTAGCACGCCTCCGCCCCCCAGATTGAGGCCCAGTGACTCATAACCATCCTATCGCGCGGCAACACCTGCGCCGCAATTGGATCGCGTTTTTTGGCGATTACGTTTTCTTTGGCATCGGCCTGACGTTTGCCTCGACCAGCACCATCTTGCCGGCCTTTGCCGCGGCGCTCACTGATAATAAAATCTTGATCGGCGCCACCTCCGCAATTTGGACCGGCGGCTGGCTGCTGCCGCAAATATTTGCCGCCCACTGGCTGAGCGACAAGCCGCGCAAATGGCCGATTATGTTTTGGGGCGAGCTCATCGGCCGGCCGATCTTTGCCGTCTTCGTCATCTGGCTGCTGATTGCCGGCCCGCGCTACCCGACGCTGACCCTGATCTTCTTCTTCATCACCATCACCTATTTCGTGATCACCGACGCGGTAGTGGCGCTGACCTGGTTCGACATGATGGGCAAAGCCCTGGCGCCCGAGACCCGCGGCCGGATGATTGGCATCGGGCAGGTGGTCACCGGGCTGGGCGCGCTGGGCGCCGGCGCCATCATTCGCTATGCCTTTAGCAGCACTGGCCCCGTGTTCCCATATAACTTCGCGCTGATCTTGGGCATGGCCACCGCCGCATTTACGCTGTCCCAGATTTCGTGCGCGCTGATCGTGGAGCCGCCCGAAGCCGTGGCGGAGGTGCGGCCGACGCTGCGCGACTATCTGCCCCAACTGGCGCGGCTGCTGCAGGAAGACCGGGCCTTCAGCCGCGTGACGGCGGTGCGGCTGCTGGCCGGCCTGGGCACGCTGGCCTCCACGTTCTATGTCTTGTACGCCACACAGGTGCTTTCCTTGCCGGCCGCTTCGATTGGGCTGTTTGCTGGGGCGGCCACGGTCGGCGCGGCCCTGGCAGGCGTGCTGCTGGGGTTTGTGGCGGATCGATTGGGCACGCACCGGGTGGTGCAAATTGTCACCTGGTGCCAGTTCACGGTGCCGGCGCTGGCGCTGCTGTTTCACCTGGGCGTCTTCGGCTCGGCCACCGGCCTGCTGTTCCCGCTGCTGTACGTCCTGCTGGGCATTTTCGACGGCAGCGTGCTGCTGGGGTTTTTGAACTATGTGCTGGAGATTTCACCGGCCGGCCAGCGGCCGACGTATATGGGGCTGACAAATACGCTGTCGGGCCTGCTGGTGCTGGTGCCGCTGGCCGGCGGCTGGATTTTGGAGCACGCCTCATACCCGCTGCTGTTTGCGCTGGCCGCCGTTGGCACCCTGGCCGCCGCGATTTTGGCTCTGGGGCTGCCCAGCCCCAAGCGGCCAGTGGCGGCCACTCCGGCCCAGTTGGCCGAGGCCAGCCTGCCGCCCAGGCCCGCGCCCTAGCCACCTAAACCGCGCTGCTGCCGCCGAAGCGCTGCGTGGTCCACGAGCCGTACGACAGCGCGGCGGCGATATCATCGCCGTTCTTCACGCGAAAAGCAGGGATGCCGGCCGCCCACAGCGTTTCCACCACGCTCGCTTGAGCGTACCCGCCAAAACTGGAAGCATCCACCACCACCGCCACCACGCGCAGGCCATGGCGCTTCAACGCTTGCGCGGCCAACACCCATTCAGTGTCGGTGGCCGAGGTCACAATAATCAGTGTCGACCAGCGCGGCAACTGCTGCGACTCAATCGATAAGGCATCTCCCAAATGCACCCGGCCTTCGGCGCGAAAGACGGCCAGGGTCTCCATCATCTTGGTCAACTGCCGCTCGCCGCGGTCCGGCTGCACGATTTCACGCCCGCGGCCGTAGGTCAGCATGCCCACGGTCCGGTCATGGCGAACAAAGTACTGCGCCAGAGTCGCGGCCACGCTGACGGCGTATTCCTCGGTGCTGGGCGGCAGCGTCACCTTCTCGCGCTTGCCCACCCACAGCGGCGCATTCGCCTCCTGGTCCTTAGGGTTCGGCGTCTCCAGGCTGGCCTGGGCGTCGCGGTCGCCATCCAGAAAAATCCAGATGTCTGACAGCGGGTCAAGCTCAAACTCCTTGACAATCAGCCGGTCGCGACGGGCGGTGGACTTCCAGTGAATGCGGTTGAACGAGTCGCCCGGGGCGTAATCGCGCACGCCGGCCGCATTGGCCGTCACGTAGTGCGTGCGGCGCCGCAGCGCATCGCCGCCCGGCATCGGCCCCAGCGGCAGAGTGAAGTCCGGCAGGTCGAAGGTCATCGGGTAAACAACGATATGGGTCGTTTGCGGCACCTTGCGCGTCACCTGGAACAGGCCAAACGGATCGCCGGAGGTGAGAGAAAGCGGACCTAGCCGGAAGCGGCCGCGCTCGCGGCACATGCTGCGTACCACCCACACGCGCTCGCGCCCGGGCGCCAGCGAGTCCACCACCAGGCTGGCTTCGTGCCCCGGCAAATCGGAATGATCGCGCACCTCCAGCCACAGCTTGGGCACAGCGCTGGTGTTGCGCACCGACAGGCGCTCTTCCAACGGCCGGCCCACCTGGGCGCGCAGGGCGCGGGTGTGCCGGCTTATGCGAATGCGATTGATAGCTGTCCAGGTCCACACAGCCGCGATGATGATGACGGCCAGCCAGAGGTAGACCAGGTTGTAAAACAGGTCGCGCCCGGTGACGAGCGCGCCGATCAAGCTGGCCAGCAACAGGCCAAAAACGATGATGCGCCGCGACCACACGGCCTTACGACCGCCGCAGCATGCTGCCGCCCGGCACCGGCACGGTGGCCAGGATGTCCTGGATCACGGAACGCGCGGACACGTCCTTGATGCGCGCGGCCGGCCCGATGATGATGCGGTGCGCCAGGGCCGCTTCGGCCAGCGTCTTGATATCGTCGGGGATGACGTAGTCGCGCCCGTGCAGCGCGGCCCGGGCCTGGGCGGTGTGATGGAGCGCCAGGCTGCCGCGTGGGCTGGCGCCCAGATAAACATCCGGGTGCTTGCGCGTCTGGGTGACGATTTCCACCAGATAGGCCTTAATCTGAGGGTCGGTGTAAATTTGGCGGACCGCGGCCTGGGCGGCCAATAGATCCTCGGCGCCAATCACCTGTTCCAATTGCTCAATCGGGTGCCGGAATTGCTGCCGGTCGAGCACGTCGATCTCGTTGGCGGCAGTGGGATAGCCGAGCGAGAGCCGCAGGAGAAAGCGATCGAGCTGGGCCTCGGGCAATGGAAAGGTGCCTTCGTATTCGATGGGGTTTTGCGTGGCCAGCACCATGAAGGGCGCCGGCAGCTTGTGCGTCACGCCGTCCACGGTTACCTGTTTTTCTTCCATGGCTTCCAACAAGGCGGCCTGCGTTTTCGGCGTGGCGCGGTTAATTTCATCGGCCAGCACAATTTGCGCCATGATGGGGCCGTTGCGGAATTCAAACTCACGCGTGAGTTGGTTGAAGATCGAGACGCCGGTGACGTCGCTGGGGAGCATGTCGGGCGTGAACTGGATGCGGCTGAAGGTGGTGCCAATCGAGCGCGCCAGGGCTTTGGCCAACATTGTTTTGCCCACGCCGGGCACGTCCTCGATGAGCAAGTGCCCCTGGCACAGCAAGCCAATCAGCGTCACTTGCACCTCGGCCGACTTGCCGACGATGACTTTTTCGACGTTGGCCGTGACGCGATCTACCACGGCGCGCAGGTCGACCGTGGCCGGCTGAGATAATGTTGTCACACGCGCTCCTTGTTGATTCAGATTGGGCCCCTGGGCGGGTGAACCGATGTG
>JAYTFQ010000705.1:0-2617 GCA_043734225.1 Anaerolineales bacterium
CCAGCCTGTTTTTTTGTAGCCGCCTATCTGGGTGCCCCTGAACGGGTGACGGACTTTAGTCCTCTAGCCGGCGCAGGCCGAATAGGTTATGGTAGCGGCTCCACAAACCAAATAATAACACTGGGGTACTACTCTAGTACTGTAGCTCTACAAGCATTTTAACCGTATTATAACCTTTGTTATAACGAAATTATAACAATAAAAGATGACCTTCCGCCACCGCCTGACGCGCGCACTGCTTGCCCTGGGGCTGCTGCTTTCCCTGCTGTCATTGGCGTTCAGCGCGCCCGCGGCGCCGGCCCTGCCCAGCCAGACGATCTATGCCGAGGCGCTGGCCGCGGGCTGGAACGATTGGTCGTGGGCGCCGATTACGGAGAACCTGGCCAACACCTCGCCGGCGCATGCCGGCAGCCATTCGATCGCCGTCACCTACACCGGCGGCTGGAGCGGGCTTAAGCTGGCCTACCCCGCCGGCATTAACGGCGCGACCTACGACACGCTCAGCTTTTGGGCCAACGGCGGTGCCAGTGGCGGGCAGCACATCTGGATGCAACTGGAAGGCACGGGCGTGGGAGGCGGCGCGCCTATCACGCTCACCGCCAACAGCTGGACCCTGGTCAGCCTGACCCTGGCGCGGCTGGGGGGCGCCGGCACCATCACCGCCATCGACTGGTATAACGCGCAGGGCAGCGGCCAGCCGGTGTACTATCTGGATGACATCACCCTGTTTAACAGCGGCGCGCCCACGCCCACCCCGCTGCCGCCCAGCGCCGGCCCGGCGCTGACGGTGAACGCCGCCGCCGGCCAGCACGCCATCAGCCCGGATATTTACGGCCTGAACTTCGCCGACCCGGCCCTGGCAGCCGACATCGACCTGCCGGTGAACCGCTGGGGCGGCAACGCCACCACGCGCTACAACTGGCAACTGGATATCAGCAACCACGCCAGCGACTGGTATTTTGAAAACATCGACAACGCCAACGCCAACCCGCAAAATTTGCCCAACGGCTCGTCCAGCGACCAGTTTGTGAGTCGGAACCGGGCCACCGGCACCGACACGCTGCTGACCCTGCCGCTGATCGGCTACACGCCCAAGGGCCCGCGCGGCGCCAACCCGCGCAACTGCGGCTTTCCCACCAGCCTGTATGCCTCGCAGCAGTCCATCGCGCCGGACGCGCCCTGCGGCAACGGCCTGCATCCTGATGGCACGCCCATCACCGGCAACAACCCGCTCAATAGCAGTATCGCCATCAGCCCGACGTTTGTGGCCGGCTGGATCAACCACCTGGCCGCCCAATATGGCCTGGCCAGCGCCGGCGGGGTGCGGTTCTACGATCTGGACAACGAGACGGCGCTGTGGAACAGCACCCACCGCGACGTGCATCCGCAGCCGGTGGGCTACGACGAGCTGATCAGCCGCACGCTGGCCTACGCGCCGGCCATCAAGGCCGCCGACCCGGGCGCGCAACTGCTCGGCCCGGTGGCCTGGGGCTGGACTGAATATTTCTACTCGGCGCTGGACGCCGCGCCCGGCGGCGCCTGGTGGAACAACCCGCTGGACCGGCTGGCGCACGGCAACGTGCCCTTTGCCGAGTGGTACTTGCAGCAACTGCACGCCTACGACCTGGCCCACAGCCAGCGGCTGCTGGACTATCTCGACCTGCACGACTACCCGCAGGCCAGCGGCGTGGCCCTGTCCGGGGCCGGCAGCACGGCCACGCAGCAATTGCGGCTGCGCTCCACGCGGGCGCTGTGGGACCCGACCTATGTGGACGAGAGCTGGATCAACGACACGGTCAACCTGATCCCGCGCATGAAGAGCTGGGTGGCAGCCGACTACCCCGGCACCAAGCTGGCCCTGACCGAATATAATTGGGGCGCGCTGGATGCCATCAACGGCGCGGTGACCCAGGCGGATGTGCTGGGCATCTTCGGCCGCGAGGGGCTGGACCTGGCCACGCTGTGGGCGCCGCCGACCACCAGCCAGCCGGGGGCGTATGCCTTCCGCATGTATCGCAACTATGACGGCCTGCACCACCGCTTCGGCGAGACTGGCGTGCTGGCGGCCAGCGCTGACCAGGGGCAGGTGGCGGTGTATGCCGCGCTGCGCGGCAGCGATGGCGCGCTGACGCTGATGGTGATTAACAAGAGCCTGACGCAAACGCTGACCAGCAGCCTGGCGCTGAGCGGGTTTGCGCCGGCCGCCCAGGCGGCGGTCTATCGCTACAGCGCCGCCGACCTGACCCACATCGTGGCCCAGCCCGACCAGGCGCTGACGGGCGCCGGCTTCAGCGCCAACTTTCCACCGCAGTCGATCACGCTGTTTGTGGTGCCGGCCGGCGGCGCCCAGCCCAGCCCAACCGCCACGGCCAGCAACACCGCCGCGACCAGCGCGGCCACGGCGACCCGCACCGCAACGGCGACCAACACGCCAACCGCCACGGCGACGCGTACCAGCACGCCAACGTCAACCGCGACACGCACCAGCACGCCGACCCGCACCCAGACGGCCACGCCGACGCCCACGACAACGACCACAGCCACTCGCACGCCAACGAGAACACTCACCCCGACGAGTACGGCCACACGCGCACAAACCAGTACACCCAGCCCGACC
>JAYTFQ010000706.1:0-3433 GCA_043734225.1 Anaerolineales bacterium
TGCCGGTGCCCGCGCTGCTGGCGCGCCGCCTGCCGGCAACGGGCGCGCTGGGCGTTGGCCTGGCGGACTTTGCCAGCGGCCTGTCAGAGCCGGTGGCCATCGCCTTTACGCCCGTTGTCACCGATACGCGCATGTTCGTCGTGGAGCGCGCCGGGGTCATCCGCATTGTGCAGGCCAATGGCAGCGTGCTGCCCAAGCCTTTCCTGGATATTTCCGGTATTGTCGATTCGATAGACTACGGTGAAATGGGCATGCTTGGGCTGGCGTTTGAGCCCGACTACGCCACGACCGGTCGGTTCTTTGTCTACTACACCGGAAGCGGCAGCGCGGGGGGCAATACCCTGCACCTCTCGCGTTTCCGGGTGAGCGGCAATCCGAATGTTGCCAACTCAGCCGAGACCAACATCTTGACCATCGACCATCCCGACAATCCAAATCATGATGGCGGCCAGCTCCAATTTGGCCCGGATGGATATCTCTACTTAGCGCCCGGCGACGGCGGCGGCGGCGGCGACCAGCCGAACAACGCCCAGAATAAAAACCGGCTGCTGGGCAAGATGCTCAGGCTCAACGTCACCGGGGTGCCCACCTACACCATCCCGGCTGATAATCCGTTCACGAACACGGTCGGCGCGCGCGGCGAAATTTGGGCGCTGGGTCTGCGCAACCCGTTCCGCTTTAGCTTCGATAAGCTCACCGCTGAGCTGTATATTGGCGATGTCGGCCAGGATCTGCATGAAGAGGTGGATTACCAGCCCGCCAATGCCGGTGGGCGCAACTACGGCTGGCATTGCTTTGAGGGCTTTCACGACCTTAACCCTGGCGCTTGCGTCGGCGTGACTGGCATTATCAGCCCAGTGGCTGAATATGAGCACAGTGGGCCCGGGCAGGTGGGCGACGCCATAATTGGCGGCTACGTCTATCGCGGCACCCAGTATCCAGCGCTCAATGGTTACTACTTTTTTGCCGACAACGGCAGTGGCAATATGTGGGCCATGCAAACCTGTAACTGGCACGTCACCGAGTTGGGCGGCCTGGCCAGTAGCCCGAGCTCATTTGGACAGGATCTGGCGGGCAATCTCTACCTGGCCAGCGTGGGCAGCGGCACCATTCAGAAACTCACAGGCCCCACCGCCGTGACCGCCCCGGCAGGCACTATCGGCGGCACGCCGGTCTTTCTGCCGCAGATCCAACGCTCTCCGGCCTGCACCAGCCAAATTTATTTGCTGACCATCGGCCAGAAGTAGCGGAAAATCGGCACGCCCACCAGCCTGGACGCGCTGCGGGTGGAGATGAAATTGGTGGCGGTTAAGACCACGCTGTAGATCCCGGGCTGCGCATACATATGGCTGGGCGACACTGTCAGGCTGGAAGTGCCATCCCCAAAGCCCCAGACGTAGCTCATGGGCGCCGAGCCGCTGGTGGTGTTCGTCAAATAGATAGTATTGGAAAGCGTGCTGGACGGGCTGTAGCTGAAGTCTGGGGTGGGGGCCTCGCCAATGGCCACCGGCCGCGAGGCGATCTGAGTGCCGCCGGTATCTGTGATGGTCAAGGTCACGCTGTAGACCCCGGGTGCGCCGTAGGCGTGGCCGGGGTTGGCGGCGCTGGCGGCGCCTGGCCCATCGCCAAAATCCCAGCGATAGGCCAGCGGGCCCAGGCCGCCCGATGTGCTGCTGAAGCTGACCGTGGCCGAGACCGGCGCAGGGGCGTCATCCACAAAGCTCGCTGCCAGCGGCACGGGCACAAACATCGGCCCGGCGGTGCACGGGTACGTCTCGGGGGTAGGGTCGCCGCTCACGGTCCAGCAGTAGTTCTTGCCGTCGGCGACTTCTGTTTGCAGCTGGGCCACGTACCACAACACCAGATCCTGCCGCTGGATCGACTCGCCGTTGACAAATTGCTCCGGCCCCTGCTGCTCATTGTCGCTGCAGCAAAACCCAATCGCTCCCAAATCGGTGTCGCCCTCGGCTGCGTCGTACTGGGTCGCGTACAGGTAGGCGAAGTCGCCGCGCCCGCCATCTCCAAACTGTCCTTGCCCGGGCACAATCAAGTAAGCCTGCCCCCCTTGATCGGTCAGCCGCCACTCAGCGCCCTGTGGGCCATATGGACCCGACTGCGCCCACCAACCCTCCACAGCCTGGTTCTCCCAGCCGCCGCCGTGCCACACATCAAATGAGTCGCCATTAGCCTCCGCCAGCCCCAAGTCTAGCCGCATCACCGGCCGGTAGATGCCGTTGCTGGCGCAGCCCTGGCCAAACGACTTTCCGGCAATCCGGAAACGGCCGTCGGCATAGAACTGATCGTGCTGCTCATAACGATAATTGCAGAGCGCGCCCCAATCCGACATGCGAAAATCTTGCACCAGCTCAAACCCGATCACATGCGGCCCATCCATCAGGTCGCTGACAACGGTTTCGCCGTGCGGCGCGATGTAGCTAAAGCAGCCCGGCTCGTCGACGAAGCCGGTGCCGCCATAGTTGACGTGCCACTCCACGATTTTGGCGCTGGTCAGCACCGGCAGTCCCCGGTAATTTGCGTTGTAGACCCGGAAGCTGTCCGAGGGCGTGGTCTCATAGCTCACGCTCCAGCCATTGCGCGTCACGCTGCCACTGCCGGGGCAGCCGCTGCTGCCCGGCGCGGCCGGCGCGAGCGAAGGCCGGTTGCCGGCGCTGGCCGGCGTTGGCGTGCGCAGCACAGCCACCAGCTTGGCCTCGGTGACATCCACGACCGCCCAAACCAGGCTTTGCCCCTGCGGCGCGGTGAGTGCCAGACAAAGATGGCCGCGAACGCAGGCCGAGCCTGGCACGCCGGACAGCATGGGGGCCAATTCGTCCGCTCGCGGCACCCGGCCCAGTTCGTGCGTGAATTCCGCTGACCGCCGGGCAATGTCGATGGCGAGATCAGTCAGTCGTTGATTTGGCCGCGGATGCACATGCGGCTGCGCTAGCACATCCCGCACGAGCGCCGCGCGCAGGTCCACGACCACCGACAGCGTCGTGTCACTGTCAAAGTCGTAGATTTCCACCAGGTCGCATTGGCTCAATGCGCAGGCCAGGCTGGCCGGTGTTAGTTGTGCGCCGGCCGGCAGCACGGCCAGCACCTCGGCCCGCTGTTGGCCCAGCATGCCTTCCACGCGCGCATCGGCCAGGGCCAGGCGCGCTGCGCTGATCTGGTCGGGCGTATAGGCGGTGGCCGCCGGCGCCGGGGCGTTTTTGCCGCGCGCCGGCAGGGCTGGGGGCAAAAACACCCAGGCCAGCACAAAAAGGATCACTGCGGCTGGGACAATTAGCCAGGCCGCGCGCGCTGGGCGTCTTGGTTGAAGTTTGATGGCGACCGCTAGCAGTTTGTCGGAGAAATAAAGGTAAGAGCGCCTCACGCGAGATTTCAGGGCATAAGATGGCCGCCAGACCGTTCACTTGGCGGCATGCCCGGG
>JAYTFQ010000707.1:0-1682 GCA_043734225.1 Anaerolineales bacterium
CGTTGGCCGAGAAGGGCCAGAGTTTAGACAAACCGATCCCCCCGTTAACCAGGTGTGGACAAAATGGCGGCGATGAGGCCGCCGCCAATCGCGCCTGCAAGGCGCTCCCACAATAATGCAAAGCTGGGCTGGTAGGGTGTGGGAGCTCCTTGCAGGTGCGATCCCGCCGGGGACATCAGCCGGCTCGACCCGGTGTCAACCCTGGCAGCACTGGAAACCATCGTTAGAACCTACGGCTCATGCGCGGGCGCGCTGACCACCGCCGGCGCGCGCGGCGGGGCGAGGCGCTGCACCAGCCAGACCAGCAGGGCGATGCTCAGGATGGTGGCGCCAAAAATCAGATAGGTGACGTGCCCGCCGAAGCGCCCAAAGAGCGGGCCGCCGATGAAGTTGCCGACGGCGGCGCCGAAGCCGGAGAAGACGGCGCCGAACAGGCCCTGGGCGGTGGCGCTCAGGCCGGGCGGGGCGTGCTCGTGGGCGTAGGTGACGCCCGACAGCCAGGCCAGCGGGTAGGTGATGCCATTGGCCAACTGCAGCCAGATGACGGCCTGGGGCGAGCGGGTGACCACAAACAGCAGCAGGCGCGCGCCGGTGAGGGCGATGGCCAGCATGAACAGCGAGTAGGACGAGTAGCGCGCCAGCAGGCGGTGGCCGATGAGCATCATGGGAATTTCCATGACCGCGCCCATGGTGAGCGCCAGGCCCATGCTGCCGGCATCCGCGCCCAGCTCCTGCATGTAGGCCAGGATGTAGGTGGTGGTGACCGTTAGCGACAGCCCGGCGGCAAAGGCCAGCACCAGAAACGGCCACCAGCGCCGGTCGGCCAGCAAGGTGCGCACGCCGCCGCGACCGCTCAGCGCGGCCGGCCGAGCCGCGCCGGGCGGGGCGGCGCCGGGCGGGGCCTCAACGAATGACAGCCGCTGGGCGGCCACGAGCAGCACCAGCAGCAGGGCGGTGCCGGTCCAAAAGGCAAATTGCAGGCCGGCGCGCTGCACCAGGGCGCCGATGAGGACGCCGGCGGCCACATAGCCGAGCGTGCCGCCCACGCGCACGCGGCCATACAGCTCGCGCCGGTTGCCGAGCATGGCCAGGGTGGCGCTATCCAGCAAGGCGGCGACGGGCGCAAAGCAGGCGCTGAGCACGACCACCACCAGGAACACCGGCAGGAAGGCGTGCAGCGCGGGCAGCAGCGCCAGGGTGGCGGCGGTGACCAGGATCACGCCGCTGAGCACCAGCCGGTGCCGGCGGGTGACATCGGCCAGGTTGGTCCACAGCGGCGCGCCCAGCAGGGTGAGCAGCGGGGTCAGGCCGCTCAGCAGGCCAATCTGCGGGCCGCTCAGGCCCTGCTGGCGGTAGAAGATGACCAGGAACGGATAAAAACAGGCAACGGCCGCGAACAGGGCGACATTTGCTAGAAACGGCCAGAAGAATTTCGCCATCAAGTCGTCCAAAGTGGGGCGCGAGTGAGAGCTGAATGATACCAGCGATAATAGCTTTCCAAGATTTTGAGTAACTGGCCAGCCGGGCGGCGTGGACACTGCGCTGTGAACAAGGTAATCAAGGATGTTTTGGCCGAATTGGGTGCCGGTGTCAGACGTGATTCTGACCCCGGCACCCAATTCGGCCGATATTGCATGACCGGCTGAATAGATACGATTTTGTGCGTGGCGCGGACCCGCCGC
>JAYTFQ010000708.1:0-1877 GCA_043734225.1 Anaerolineales bacterium
CTCCAATACCGTCCCAACCTTTAACCGCAAAGACCGCCAAGAACGCAAAGTTAACCCAAGAGAACTTCGGTGGTTTGGCCGAATGGAGTAGCGTGGTTCGACGGTCGTCGGACCATGCTACTCCATTCGGCCGGTAATGTATTTCCGCTTGAGCATCCCGCGCCCATAGGCCCACGCCCGCCCCGCCAGATAGCGCGGGTACAGCAGCGGCCCCAGCCAGGCGTGCCGCAGATGATACTTGGCCGCCAATTGCCCCATGGGCGGCAGCAGCGCGAAGCGCGCAATGCCCAACCGCTCGCCCAGCGAGCGCGCCGCCAGGAAGGTCAGCTTGTAATCCTGTCCCTTGCCGCGGACGCGGTAGTCGGTGGTCAGCACATCCGCCACGCCCTCGGCCGCCAGCCAGCGGCGAAAGGCGGGCGGGGTGAGCGCCGCCAGCGCCTGCCAGTGCGCCGCCGGCGGCAGTGGCGCGCCATACACGTCATGCGCGAACCACAGCGATGCGTACACAAACCGGCTTACCCCGGCCGCCTCGGCCAGCGCCAGGCTGGCGGACCAATCCAGCCCGGGCGCGGCCGCCACAAAGCGCGCCAGGTCCAGCAACTGGTTCAGCCGCGCCTCGCGCTCCACCAGGTGCCCAGAAAAGTGCATCGAGAGATGCACCAGCGTGTCCTCGTCCGAGAGCACCTGCATCGGCAGGCCGGCCACGGTGCGCGTGGCGGCGCGCGGCCACACATTTGGCAGGTCGCGCACGGCCAACCCGCGCCAGCCCAGCTCCCACAGCCGCACGTGCAGCTCCACCGGGCGCGGATAATCCGGGTCGTATAGATAGCCGTCCCAATGATAGCCGTCATTGCGCCACAGCGACGGCAGGTGCTTCTCGATCCACTCATCCTTGGCCGGCAGCGGCCGGAAGCCCGCCGCGCGCAGCGCCTGGTGGCCGGCGGCGGCCCGCTCGGCGGGCACCAGGAAATCCTGGTCAGACATGAAGCGCTGGGCCGGATCGGCGTACAGCCGCTCCACCAGCGGCCAGCCCTTCAGCACAATGTGCGGCGTCTGGGCGGCGGTCAGCAATTGGTGCACATCCAGCAGCTCGCCGCGGATGCGGCTGTTGCGGATCTGGTTATCGGCATATGCCTTGGCCAGCCTGGCGCGCGGCGACTCCGGCACCAGGTCCAACACCCTCGCCTGCCGCCAGGCGTCATACAGCAGCGGCGCCATGGTGTGCGCGTCCGCGTGGCGCAGCAGCACGGCCCAATCCACCGCGCCTGCTTGCGCCAGCGCCGCCCGCGCCGTGGCGGGGGTGGCGTCCAGCCGCAGCGGGCTCACCAGCAGCCGGGCAATGGAGAGCAGATCGTTACCGGAAATAGAGTCAGGCAAGCGTCACTCGCTCAAGATAACAAACATTCATGACAGGCCGCACCTGTGCGCCATTGTAGGAGCGCCGTACAGGCGCGATACCCCGCTGCGGCATTGTAGGAGCGCACCTGCCCCCAGTCGTTTTGGGGGTTGCAGGCGCGATCACTCGCCGGTACATCGCATGTGCGACCGGCCACAGGCGTCATCCAATATTATGTCTGTACACTTCCCCGCGCCCGTGCCACTTCTTTGGTCCATTTTGCCGCAAAAACCACTTGTGCCGCTTGTGCCACTTCAAAACAGACGCCCACCCTGCGGCGACTTCCCGACGCCATTACATAGACAGGCGCGCGCTCAGTATTGGCCGCTCGCCCTCACATCTGCCCAGAACATCAGGTGCTGGGTCCCCGGCCCTTCCCCTTCTGGGGTTTAAGGGCGGACAGGGCCAGTGCAATCCAAAAAAACAGGTACTTCGACGCCGGGCGGTGGGCGGCGCACCCGCAAATTCCAGGCGTTTGTTG
>JAYTFQ010000709.1:0-4540 GCA_043734225.1 Anaerolineales bacterium
CTAACGTCTGACCCCGGCACCCAATTTGGCCGGTATTTTGTGACCGGCCGAGCAGGTACGATGCGAAGCGGCCAGACCCCTGCGGGCGTCAGACACCGGCATCCAATTCGGCCGGTATTTTACGACAGGCTGAGCACGTGCTATTCTTGCCGAGTCACGCCGCCGCGACGGGCTCGGCCACATCCGGCGCGTTTTCGATGTAGGCCAGGCTCTGATGGCGGAAGTAGGTGTTATAAAGCTCGGCATAGTGGCCGCCGCGCGCCAGCAGGGCGTCGTGGCTGCCTTCTTCGATAATCTGCCCCTGGCGCAGCACGATGATGCGGTCGGCGTACTTGACCGTGGACAGCCGGTGGGCGATGACGATGGAGGTGCGGTGCTCCAGCACCACTTCCAGGCCTTCTTGGATCAGCGCTTCCGTCAGCGGATCCACGCTGGCAGTGGCCTCGTCCAGGATGAAGATGGACGGGTCTTGCAGCAGCACGCGCGCAAGGGCAATGAGCTGGCGCTGGCCCATTGACAGGTTGCCGCCGCGCTCGCCCACTTCGGTCTGCAGACCCTGCATCAGCCCGCTGATCCAATCGCCGCCGCCTACGTGCGCCGCGGCTGCCTTCACTTCGTCATCGCTGGCCGCCGGCCGGCCATAGCGGATGTTCTCCAGCACCGTGCCGTCGAACAGGAAGGGCGACTGGGTGACGATGCCCAGCCGCTCGCGATAGGCGGGCAGGTCCAGCCCGCGAATGTCGTGCCCGTCGATTGACAGCCGGCCGGACTGGAACTCGTAGAAGCGGGCGATGAGCTTGGCAATGGACGACTTGCCCGAGCCGGTGTGGCCCACCAGCGCCAGGGTCTCGCCGGCGCGGATGGCCAGCGAGAATTTCTCCAGCACCGGGCTGCCGGGGTTATAGCTGAAGTCAAGCGCTTCGAAAGCGATCTCCCCGCGCACGGTCGACAGCTTCTCAGCGCCGGTCTGCACCACGCGCGGCTCGGCATCCAGCAGCGCAAACACCCGCTCGGAGGCGGCCAGGCCGATCTGGAACTGGCTCCAGAAAGAGGCGATGCTGGTGAGCGGGAACCAGAAAAGCCGGATGCCCTGGATGAAGAGATACCAGTTGCCGGCGGTGAGCGTGCCGCCCCACACGATCAACCCGCCGACATACACCAGCGCGGCGGTGCCCACGCCGGCCAGCATGTTCAGGATCGGGAACAGCGAGCTGAAGACATAGCCGGTGCGCCGGTTGATCTGGAATGACTGGCGGTTGACCACCTGGAACTCGTCGTAGGCGGCCTGCTCCTGGCGGAAGGCCTTGGCCACGGCGATGCCGCTGATGGTCTCCTGGATGTGATTGCTGACGGACGCGCCCACGCGGCGGGCCAGGGTGATGCTCTGGCGCGCGATGCGCCGGAAGGCCAGCGCCACAAAGACGATGAACGGCGCCAGGGCCAGGGTGATCCAGGTCAGCGGCGGGTTGACGTAGAACAGGTAGCCGATGAGCAGCACGATCAGCAGCACCTGGCTGAGCAGGTCCATGGCCAGGGTGACGACCTGGGCGAAGGCTTGCGTGTCGGAGTTGACGCGGCTGACCACCTTGCCGGAGGGGAACGCGTCGTAGAACGACAGGTCGCGCTGCATGACGGCGTCGAAGGCGTCGCGGCGCATCTTCAGCACCACGTCGCCCACGGCGCGGGCCGAGACCGAGCGCCGGATGTAGTTGAACACCCACGACAGCGCCCCCAGCAGGATGATGATGCCGCCCACCAGCAGCAACTGGTCCAGGGTAGGCTTGCCGGCCAGCTTGTCCAGGCTGCTGGAGATGTAGATTGGCAGGGCCACATCCAGCAGGGCGGCGGCGGTGATGGAGGCGGCCACCAGCACGATGCGGCGTGACTGCGGCAGAAAGTAAAGCAGGATACGGCGCACCAGTTGGCGGTCGGTGTATTGACGATCGTAGGCCTCGGCGTCGAGGCCATCAAAGACAAAGCCCATAGGTTACAACTCCCGCGGCGCGGAATCGGTCAATGATCGCCACGCCTGAACAACAAGCGAATACGGTACACGGACGACACGGACAAAATCGGATTTCACGGAAACTTACGGTCAGGCAGCCACGCCAGGCGCAATGGCGGCCTCAAGCGGCGGCAGATCAACCTCATAGCGCGCGAAGATGCGCCGGTAATGCGGCGAGCGGCGCAGCAACTGCTCGTGGGTGCCGGATGCCACCAGCCGACCCTGATCCAGCACCAGGATGGCATCCGCCCAGCGGATTTGCGCCAGACGGTGGGTGATGAGCAGGGTGGTGCGGCCGCGCTGCACCCGGCGCATGGCCTGCTGGATTTCGTCCTCGGTGGCGCTGTCGATGGCGCTGGTGGAGTCGTCCAGGATGAGGATGCGCGGATCGCTGAGGAAAGCGCGCGCCAGGGCGATGCGCTGGCGCTGCCCGCCGGAGAGGGTGACGCCGCGCTCGCCGATCTCGGTGGCATAGCCCAGCGGGAAAGACATGATGAACTCGTGGCACTGCGCTTCGCGGGCGGCGTGCTCCACCTGGGCCTGGGTGGCGCCGGGCGCGCCATAGGAAATGTTTTCGGTGATGCTGCGCGCGAACAGAAACACATCCTGCTCGATCTTGCCGATCTGCGAGCGCAAATTGGCCAGGTTCCACTCGCGCACGTCCAGGCCGTCGATGAGCACCCGCCCCTGGCTGGCCTCATAGGTGCGGTTGATCAACTGCGTCAGCGAGGTCTTGCCCGAGCCGGTCTGGCCGACAATGGCCACGGTTTGCCCCGGCCGGACGTGGAACGAGACGTCCTGGAGCATGGCGCGCTCGGCGCCCTCATAGGTGAAGTTGATGTGCTCAAAGGTGATCTCGCCGCGCATGGGCTGGCCGTGGCCGGCGCTGTTCTCATCCATCCCGGTCTGGGTGCGGATGATCTCCAGGATGCGCTCGGCGCTGGCAAGGCCCGACTGCACCAGCGAAAAGGTGAAGATTGAGATGAAGGTTGGGAAACGCAGGATGCCTACCAACCCCAGGATGCTGATGATCTGCGGGATGGTCAATTCGCCACGCTGATAGAGCAGCATGCTCTGCAAGAAGCTGGCGCCCACGGTGATGGCATAGAACAATAGCGGCAAGTAGCGCGCCTCGATCTCACCCTGGGCGACGAAGGCATCGCGCAGGCGGGTGGCGTTGCCGGTGTATTTGCGGCGCTCAAAGTTCTCCTGGGCGCTGGCCTTGACCACCTCAATGCCGGAGATGGTCTCTTCCAGACCGGCGTTCAGCTTGCCAAACAGGTTGCGCTGCAGGCGCGTGACCGGGTTCAGCCGGCGCATGTAGGCGCGCACGGTGAAGATGTGCACGATCAGAAAGATCACCGGCACCAGCAGCATCTGCCAACTGATGAACGCGATAAAGATGAAGGGAACGATAATCGCCAGGCTCGACTCGATAATCAGGATGCCGCCCGGGATAATCATGTCGCTGAGCTGGCTGACGTCGTCGGTGGCGCGCGCCATCAGGTCGCCGACGCGCAGCCGGTCGAACACGGCCTGGCTCTTGCCCAACAAGCTGGCGTAAAGCTCCTGGCGGGCATCTGCCTGGAAACTGGTGCCGATGTGGGTGGCCGCGAAAAAGCCGAACAGGTTGGCGGCGCCATCGGCCACCAGCACCACCAGGATGGCCAGCGACACCTGCAAGAGCTGGGTTTGGGCCAGTGGCGGTGGCTGGAGGATGAGCCCGGCTGCCTGCCCGATGAGCACTGGCGCCAGCGAGAACATGACGTTGTCGAAGAGCACGCACAGCAGCCCGCCGACCAGAGGCAGCGGATAGTGCCAGATGTGCGAAAGGATCCAGCGCGTGGGGCTGCGTTGGTCGTACTTTACAGAATGTGGGACGGTAAACTCAGCGTTATCGGTCATTGAGACCCCTCCGGAGTCCGCCTATGATACATTAGTTCTATAGTTTTCTGAAGCATGACTTTAGGGTAGTTTGAGGAAAGATGTGACAGCGGAAGGCGGGAGGCAGGAGGCAGCGGGCAGGAGGCAGGAGTCGCAAGAAGGTACAAACGAATTTTGCATTTTTGCGTCATTTACGTCATCAGCGGTAGCGTCATCATTTGTGTCATTGGTCATTGATGGCTTGTGAGTGAGGTCGGGCGGCGCGGCGGGGCACGCCGGGCCGAAGACGCGAAAGCGGCGCAACAGTGGCAACCGTCAATCCATGATATAGATTATTTGTTCCAGTCGTCAAGAAGCAATTTTGGAGGAACGCATGGACGCGAACGACTATCAGAAGCTGGCCGCACGGACGCTGATCGACCGTCCTGATTTTGTTTTGTCGGATGGGGACACCATGCTGCTGTGGAACGCGCTGGGGCTGGCCGGCGAGGCGGGCGAGGTGGCCGAGCTGGTGAAGAAGGGCATTCTCCACCAGCATGGACTGGACCATGACCGGCTTAAAAAGGAGTTGGGCGATGTGCTGTGGTACGCCGCCGCCCTGTGCACCCGGCTGGGGTTGGATATGGGCGCGGTAATGCAGGCCAATATCGA
>JAYTFQ010000710.1:0-6959 GCA_043734225.1 Anaerolineales bacterium
GGCGCTCACGTTTTTTGCAGATTGCAACCAACGCAGCCAATTGTATAATCCAGGACGATGCCACACAAAGTCTTGTTCGACACGGATATCGGCTCCGACATCGACGACGCGGTCGCGCTGGCCTACCTGCTGGCCCAGCCGGAATGCGACTTGCTGGGCATCACCACGGTCAGCGGCGAACCGGTTAAGCGCGCCCAACTGGCCAGCGCCGTGTGTCTGAACGCCGGGCGCGAGGTGCCGATCTTTCCCGGCCGCGAGGCGCCCTTGCTGGGCCTGCAGCGCCAGCCCCTGGCGCCACAGGCCGCGGCGCTGGAACTCTGGCCGCACCGGACTAAGTTTCCACGCGGCGAGGCCGTTGAGTCCATGCGCCAGATCATCCGCGCCCACCCGGGCGAAGTGACCTTGCTGGCCACCGGCCCGCTGACGAATGTGGCCGCGCTGTTGGCCGCGGACGATGATGTTCCGGGTTTGCTCAAGGGCCTGGTGCTGATGTGCGGTGTTTTTGGCGGCCGGCTTGACCAGCGTGGGCTGCTGGAATGGAATGCCCTGCTGGACCCGTTGGCGACGGCGATTGTGTATAACAGCCGGCCCAAACTGCACCGCTCGATTGGGCTGGACGTGACCACCCAGGTGACGATGGACGCGTCAGAAGTGCGTCGAAAGTTCCAAACGCCGCTGCTGCTGCCGGTGCTCGACTTTGCCGAAGTGTGGTTTCACGAACGGCCATCGATCACGTTTCATGACCCGCTGGCCGCGACGACCATCTTTGACGACGATATTTGCCGATTTGAGCCGGGGCTGGTCGAGGTCGAATTAGCCAGCCCGAGGCTGGCGGGGCTGACACACTGGACTGCCCAGGCCGGCGGCCCGCACGAGGTCGCCTTTGGGGTAAACGCCAACCGATTTTTTGAACATTACTTCTCGGTCGTCTCCGCCAGCCGGGCTTCCACGCGTTCCCAGTAAGCCGCCATTTCCTTCAGTTCACTGTCGCTGAACACGCTCAAGAACAACTGGCGCACAAAGGCGACGTGTCGCTTGAGCGCCGCGCGCAGGCGCGCCTGGCCCGCGGCGGTCAACACCGCATAGGCCCCCCGGCCATCTTCCTTGGCCCCGGTGCGCGTCACCCACCCCCCTTGCTCCAGACGTTCCACCACGCGGCTGATGCCGCTGCGCGTGAGCACGCTGCGCGCAGCCAGATCCTGGATGCGCAGGCGGTGTTGGTCGGCCCAGGAAAGCCGCAGCAAGGCTTCAAACTCCACGTGCGACAGGCCGGAATGCGTCAGCAAATCGGCATCAATGCGGCGGGTTATGCGGCCGTGCACCCCCAACAACCCGCCCCAGGCGGCCTGTTCCAATTCGTTGAAATCGTTGTCCACGCGGCCTCACATTCTGGCGCTTGACAGTGCGTGCTCACGCACATATAATGTCAATTAGGTGAGCGCGCACCTAATTGAACTCTAGTATACACCCACAGGAGGCTGTCATGGCCGTAATTCAGATTGTGCGTTTCCGCACCAAAGTAGGGGTCGAGGACGAGGCATTCCGCGGAGTTAACGAGCGCTTTCAGCGCGAGGTGGCGCCGACGCTGCCCGGCCTGGAGCGGCGCGAAGCCACCCGCGCCACCGATGGCGAGTGGCTGCTGGTGCTTCGCTATGTCGATATGGACAGCGCCCACGGCGCCATGCGCTCAGACAATAGCGAGGTCTCGCAGGCGCTGATGGCCGGCATCGATATGAGCAGCATGTCGGCGGCCTTTTATGATGTAGTCAGCCAATAGTGTTGGAACGGGCCGCCAGAACGACAGACACCGCCGGGGGGCGGTGTCTGTGTTTGGCGGAGAGGGCGGGATTTGAACCCGCGATGGTTTGACCCATACGCGCTTTCCAGACGCGCGCCATAGACCAGACTAGGCGACCTCTCCAGATGGGCTGGACATTATACCAAATGCAGCGGAGACAAAGGACCTTGGGCGAAGGGCGAATAGCTTAATAACTGACGTGCTCGCGCAGGCTGGGCTGTTCACGGAAGGCCGCGCCCGATTGCCGGGCCGGACCCGGGGCGCGAAAAACCAGTTATCGCGGCGCCGGCACAGGGTCCAAGCGGGCCTGTCCGGGGTCAGTTCTATCCTGGGAACATCTGCTCTTTCATCTCGGGCGCGTAGCGCGCCACCATGTCCGAGGTCAAGGTATGTGAGCGGGCAATCTCGCTGTAGAGCCTGGCCGACGGCCGGGCGGTGCGCACCTGCGTATCGGGGTCCAACTCGTATAGCCCAAAACGGTGCTCCCAGCCCCGGTCCCATTCAAAGTTGTCGACCAGCGACCAATGAAAGTACCCCCGAATATCCCAATTGAAATTCACGCCCCGCCAGAGTTGACGCAGGTGTCCAATCAGGTAGCGCCGCCGCGCAGCGTCGTCCTTGACTCCGAACCCATTTTCAGTCAGGTAAATCGGCAGGCGGAACGACTGCATCCAGCGCAACGCCTCAAACATGCCGAGCGGGTAGTTGGCATAGCCGTCGTGGCCGGCAGCCGCCGCATCGTCGAGCTCTGCCCCGGGCGGGTTCGAGCGCCGGCCGAATAACTCAGTAGGGTTGCTCAAGTCAAACCGGACCACATCCGTGGTGTAATACTGAAGACCAATGTAATCCTGTGTATCGCGCGCCTCGGGCACCGAAACAGGCCAAATGACCGGCCGCCGGAGCCGGCCGCTGGCCACTGCCTGGGTAAAGAGCGCGCTAAAGGAATTGAATTGGCTGTGCGCCGCCCACTCGTCCGGCCCGAAGCCAGGATGCGCGGGCATCACCCAATGAAAATGCACCGGCAGTCCCACCATGGCTTGCGGCTGCACGGCATGGATGGCCCGATAGGCGGCGGCGTGGGCGCGCAGGATGTTCGCGGCCACCTTGAACGCCAGCCCAATATCCTTCTTTTGCGGCGGCATGATGCCGCGCACCCAGCCTTGCACCATAAAGGAGTTGGGCTCGTTGATGGTGCACCACAGGTCGCACACCTCAGCCAGGGCCGTGGCCACCTTGCGGGCATACTGCTCGAACAGGCCGACAACTTCGCCCGTTTCCCAAATATGCCGGCCCGGCTCGGTGGCCCACAGCGGGTTGACGAAATGGTGCAAGGTCACCATGGGCGTCAGTCCGCGCTCGCGCAGCCCGAGCACCATCTGCCGATAATGATCCAGGGCATATTCATCCCAGCGGTCACGCTCCGGCTGCACCCGGCTCCATTCCACCGACATGCGCAGGGCCGTGTGGCCATCGGCGGCGGCCCGGTCAAAGTCTTCCTGCCAGCGCCGGCCGTTCCACCAATCGCAGGCGTTGCCCGACAGACGCCCGCCCAGGATGTGCCCCGGGGTCTGCTCCCACTGCCAGAACTCCGTGTTGGTGCTCTGGCCTTCCATCTGGTAGCCGGCCGTGGCCGTACCCCACAAGAAACTGGCCGGAAAGGTGTGCGCTGCTTCAGCCATTGACAATCCTGACGGCCTGCCCCACAAACTCGCTCTGGTCGCTGTCAACAAAGCCGACAGCTTCGGCCAGCCGGATCGAGTATTGGTTGGACTCGGCCACAACATACAGCGGCAGCCGGCCAGATTTGAGAATCAGACTGACCAGCGCGCGCACGACCGCTTTGCCCCAGCCACGCCCGCGCACGGCCGGGTCGGTGTACACATAGACCTCGGCGTAGCGCGGTGATTGCCAATTGATCCCCGCTACCGCGCCGGACCGGTCACTGGCGCGGATCTCGCAATGCGGCAGCCCATCGGGACCGCTGGTTGTCACCACCAGCACGTTGATTTCGGATTGGTAATTCTCGGGCGCGAAGCGATAGATGCGGTGCAGCTCGGTCTCGCTGACTTGCAGGTATTTGTTGGCCCAATGGGCCTCCTGCTCCAGCAGCGTCAAATACACCGGCCGGCCTGGTGGTATACCGCGCTCGAACAGCGCCCGAGCGGTCTCATCGTCGCGCAGGCGCGCGGTCACCAGCGGGCGAAACAGGTCCATGCCGGTGCGCGCGCGCACCAGGAAACCGCGCGCCGGTCCCTGGGCCGGATCGCTCGGGTAGACAAACAACTCGGTCCGGTCGGCCGGGTGATGCAGCGCATAATACGCCGCCAGGGCATCGGCGGTGGTGTGGTCGCTCAAGAGCGGACGAATCGCTGAGCGCAGTTGGTCAATCGAGGCAGGCATGGCCATGCGCAAATTGTAACATAGCGAATCAGCGGCCCGCCGACCCCGTGGCCGCGTTTTCGGGGGTGCGCGAGCCGCGCGCGAACAGCAGGAACGCGGCAAAGCGCAGGCCGGCGCTCACCAGCAGCGCCCCGCCCAGACCCAACCGATCGGCGAGCAAAGTCCCAATCAGCGGCGCGGCCACCGCCGCCAGGTTTTGGGTGCTCTGGTCAAATGACACGAACAACGGCGCCTGGCCGGCCGGCACGCGCTTCATCAGTTCGTCGAAAAACACCAGGTCAAAGCCGGCCTGGAAAATGCCCGCCAGCCCAGCCAGGGCGGCCAGCACCCACACCTGGCGCGTGGCGGCGGCCAAGGCCGGATAGGCGGCCAACGCCAGAGTGGTGAGCAACAGCACCGGCCGCGAGCCATGCCGTTGGCCCAGGCGTGTCCACAGCCGATAACCGATCAGCAGGGTAAGGGTTTGGAGGGTCGTGATCAGGCCTATGGCCGAATCATCCGCGTGGGCCACGCGCACGTAGTACAGCGGCACAATCGGCGCGGCCAGAGTTACCCCAGCCATGTACAAAAAGCGCTTGCCGGCCACGCTGACAAATGCCGGCTGGGCGCGCAGCAGCCCCCCGATGGCCCCCCACTGTTTCCGCACTGTCTGGGCAGGCCCGTTTTGGCGCGAATAGTCGGGCAGGCGCAGCCGCCCACCGAAATAGAGGCTGACGAGACCGCCCAACGACAAAAACATGAAAGCAATCTGGTAGTTGAACGGGAAACTCAAACGCTGCAGCACCTGCCCGGTGAGGGCGATGCAGACCGCGGTGATCAGCCCCATCATCGACCAGCGCCGACCAAGCAAGTCGTAGCGCAAATTGGGCCCGGCCACAGCGTTCATCACGACGGAGAAGGTGACATTGACCATCACCTGCGGCAAGGTGGTCAGGGCCCAGATGACCAGGATGGCCGGAACCGAGAAGCTGGGTGGCAGAATCAGGGTAATCAGACCCGTCAGGCCAAATGCTAGGATGGAGAGGAAACGCCCGCGGGCATACCAGGGCGCTACGGAGTGCTGCGAGAGCAGCCAACCGCCGACCGCCACCGAGAACAGCAGCCCGGTGAAGGCCGGCATGGCCGAGAGCAAGCCCACCTGGAAATTGGAGGCGCCCAAACGGGCCAGGAAGACAGGCAAGAACGGCGCGGCGGCGTTAGCCAGGGCCACGCCGGTGCCTTCGAGCTGCACCATGCGAAAGTTGTGCCGCTGGACGGCCGAAATGCCCGCCGGCGTACCCGGCCAGCGCAGGCGACGAAGCCGGTACACGATGTCAGGCGCGCGCGACTAGATTTGTTCGAAGTGCGGGGTATCCACCACAAAAACGGTGGCGCGGTTTTCGTTTGGGCCGGGCGGCGCGCAAGAATCGCGCACTAGATCGAAGACCGTTTGCACCTGGTCGGGCTCAACCCCGATGAACAGCGTCACGTTGCCCCGGCGCAAAAAGCCGCCGGTGCTGGCGACGCGTGTCACGCGGAATGATTTGGCCACCAGGGCATCCAGCACCTGCCGGTCATCGGTGTCGCGAACAATCGCAATGATCAGTTTCATGGCACCTGGCTCATAGTCGTTCGAAACGCTCCACATCCAGCACGAAGATCATGGCGCCGCCCACCTCGGCCTCGATGACGGCGGAGTGGAACACAGTTGGGGATCCTTCGAATTGCGTGGGTAGAAAGCGTTTTTGGCGCCGGCAGCAGTCGCGAATGTGCTGCAGCAGCTCCGCCTGCCGGCTATGGTTAAGGCCGATGAGCAGCGAAACTTGCAGCTCCTGCACCAAGCCGCCCGCGCTGCTCATTTCGGTAATTCTGAAACCGTCGCGGATCAGCCGATGGCGCAATTCGCCCGACTGCTCGCCTAACACGCTGACGATAAAAAGCTGGTCGATGGGTTGTGTTTCGCTCAACCGGTCTCTCCGCTCCTGGTCAACCGCAACCGGCGTCTAGCTTAGTGCGTCTGGGAATGATTGTCAAATCGACCCCGGTCTGTTTCCCCGCCCGTTTTGGCTATAATATTGTCCAGGCCCATCCGAACGATTGGAGAAATATCTCATGTCAGACGGTGACTTCCCCAGCTTTGGTCTTGCTGGCCAGACAGCTCTGGTGAGCGGCGCGGCGCGCGGCATCGGCCGGGCTTGCGCGCTGGCGCTGGCGCACGCCGGCGCCGACGTGGCGTTGGGCCTGCGTGATCCGAACACAGGCGTCGACCTGGCCGCCGAGATCGAAGCCATGGGCCGGCGAGCGCTGCGCCTGCCCATGGACGTAACCCAGCTCGACCAGGTGCGCGCGGCAGTCGCGGCCACGGTTGAGCACTTTGGCCGGCTGGATATCCTGGTGAACAACGCCGGCCTGGGCCCCAGCAACTTGGCTGAAAACGTCTTGGAAGACGATTTCGATTACACCCTGGCGGTCAACCTGAAGGGCACATTCTTCGCCAGCCAGGCGGCCGGGAAGGTCATGATCCCACAGCGCTACGGCCGCATCGTTAACCTCAGCTCACAAGCAGGCTTTGTGGCGCTGCCGACTGAGTCAGTTTACTGCATGACCAAGGCCGCCATCGCCCATCTCACTAAATGCCTGGCGGTGGAATGGGGCCAGTACAACATCACGGTCAACGCCGTGGCGCCCACTTTCATCGCCACCCCCGGCACCGACGAGGCCCTGGCCGATCCGATCTTCAAAGCCGACGTGCTCTCGCGCATCGCCCTGGGCCGCATCGGCC
>JAYTFQ010000711.1:0-4595 GCA_043734225.1 Anaerolineales bacterium
TGCGCCCCGAGCGCGGGGATGCAGCCTGATCATTTTTGGATGCGCTTTGTTCGTTCATCAATTATGACCTTGCCATCGTCTGACTATGCTCCTCGCGCGGGCCACATCCCGGCTGTTTGCGCGACAGTTGCCAAGATTGTGGTCAAACCTATTCATTTGTATTCAGCCAGACGCATCAACACCAGCGCGCGCTGGCTGCGCAGAAAAACTGCCAGACCCTGCCGCTCGTCGGGCTTCAGGCCGGCCTGCTGGCTCCACTGGGGCAGGCACTCCAGCGCATAATCGAGGGCGTCGAGTAATGAAGCGGACGAATTGGCTGTGCAGTCTCCGGCCAGCTCGAGCTTCAGGTCTTCACTGTGTCGGCCCAACTGCCGGTCCAGTCTTTGGGCGGCGGCCATTGTCAGAGCGCCGGCTGCCACCCAACTCGCCAAGGCCGCGCGAACCGCCGTTACGAGTGCCAGCTCACGGCGAGCGGCGGTCGTTGAGGCGTTAGCTGCGCGCTGCTGCTTTGTTCGCAGCGCGCCCAGTTGCCGCCGGGCGGTCTGCCGCAAACGGTGATGGGTGCGCGCGGATAGTTGGCAACGCTGTGCGTCCAGCCAGGCAACCACGAATTGCAGATACTGCCGACGCTCCATCGTCGAGTAATTGGAACCCGAGCGTTGCATGTTGCGACCTCCACGTGGGCGCGCGGGAAACACTCAACTCGCCGCCCACACGTCGGTCAGGTAGCGCCTGGAAGCCACCAAATCGTCGAGCCAGGCCTCCGCCACAGCCGGGCTGGTGGCGGTCTGGGCGCGGAAGATATCCGCAAAGGCCTGGCGCACGGCGGGCGCCATGCTGCGGGCATCGCCACAGATGTAGACGATGGCGCCCTGTTCCATCAAGCGCCAGACGTCCGCCTGGTGGGCGCGCAGCTCATCCTGCACATAGCGCTTGGGCTGGTCCGGCAGCCGGGAGAAAGCGGTGACCACATGGGCCACGCCGCGCGCCGCCCAATTGGTCAGGTCGTCTTCATAGATGTAGTCCTGCCGTGGGTGACGGCAGCTGAAGAACAACAGCGCCGGCCCTAGCTGCGCGCCGGCGGCCTGCAGCGCCGCGCGCTCCTGCAAGAAGCCGCGCATGGGGGCCAGACCGGTGCCGGGGCCGATCAGGATAATGGGGGTGGCGGGATCGGCCGGCAGATGGAAGGGCGAGTTGGGGTCGCTGACGAAGGCCTGCACCTGGCTGCCAGCCGGCAAGCGCGACAGATAGCTGGAGCACACGCCCTGGAACGTGCCGCGGCCCGAGCGTGCCGGACCGCTCAGCACGGCCACGGTCAGACTGCACTGGCCGGCATCCACACGCGGCGAGGACGAAATCGAATAGTAACGCGGCTTAAGCGGCGGCAGCAACTCCAACAGAGCCGCCAGCGGCAGCTGGGTGGCGGGGAACTCGTCGAGTAAATCCACCAGCGACTTGCGCGGGGTCAGGACGGCCTCACGATAGCGAGCGGCGCTGTCGGCGTCGCTGCCGGAGAGCTCCAGCAGTTTTTCCCGATCGGGCGGGCATTCGTTGTGCTCAAGCATGGCCCGGATTTGCGTGCGCGTGGCCGGCTCTTGCAGCTCCACATAGCCGGCCAACAGGTCAGAAACGCGCACTGGCTGATCCACGGGCAGGTGTGTCTGCGTGCTGCCGGTCGGATGGATGCGCACAAAGGCCTCTGGGCTGACACCCAGGCGCGCGGCCACGCGGCGCACCAACTCGTCGCTGTGGCGGGGGATTACCCCCAGGTAATCGCCGGCCTGGTAGTGGATACCCTCCAGCAGGGCAATGGCGATGTGGCGCGTGGAGCGTTCGCTGGGCGCGCCGTCCAGGCCGCGCTGCAGTTCGCGATTTTCCAGAATGGTCATGGGTTGGGCGTCGAAGGCCTGGGCGAAGGAGGTCACCTGGCGCTCGGGCACCATTTCCACGGTAAACAGCGGGCCGGCACTGGTGTGGGCGTCGGCCAATTCCAACGTAAATTCGCGCGCCACCGCCGGCCATAGGGCGGTGTACCAGTCACGGAACTGGCCGTCAAAGTCGTCGTGTCCGTCGCCCTCCCCGCGCGCGTGCAGCCGCCGTGCCCCCAGCGCCGCCAGCCGGGCATCGATGAGCTTGGGCACGGCCTGATAGGTGCCGGCCCAGTCGCGGTTGCCGCAGCCGAACACAGCATATTTCACGCCGGCCAACGCAACTCCGTCCGGCTGGTCGCGCAGCCAGCGGCAAAATTTAGCCGCGTTATCTGGCGGGGTGCCATTGTAAGAGGCTGAGACGATCAGCAGCGCGCCCTGGCTGGGCAGCTTGCCGATGAAGTCGTCCAGCGGCGCGACCGTGACGTCGAAATTCAGCGCCCGGCCCGCGTCGCCGATCTGGCGGGCCACGCCTTCGGCGGTGCCCATATTGGAGCCAAACAGCACCAGCAGCGGCAGGCTGTGAGCGTGGCCGGTCATCGCGACCGGCGCGGGGACGACGGCGCTGGAGGCAGCCTGGGCCGGCTCGAAGGCCGCCCCGGGCACATGCACGGCGTGTGCGCGCCGCGGGTGCACCTTAATGTGAAAGTTAGCCGGCTTGAGGGTCAATGATTCTTTTACTTCCAAATCATAGTGGTTGAAATCTTCCAGCTCAAAACGGTGCAGGATTTTACCCAGCACCAGGATGGCCTCCTGCATGGCGAATTGCCGGCCGATGCAGGCGCGTACCCCGTTGCCGAAGGGTTTGAAGCTGTTGGGCGGCAGGGCGGCCTCGCGCTCTGGGGTGAAGTGATCGGGGTCGAACACCTCGGCCTCGGCGCCCCAGACCTGACGGTCACGGTGCAGCATGGGGATCGAAATCGATAGGACGTCATCGGCCTCGATCTTGTATTTGCCGGCCAGCGTGGTGGGTGCTTCTGGGAATAGGCCAAAAGCCGGGGCCGTGGGCCACAGCCGCAACGTTTCCTTCAGGATTTGGGCGATGTAATCAAAGTGGTTCACCTGGGCATAGGTGGGCATGGCATTCGGGTCATCGCCCAACAGCCGGTCCATTTCCTCATGGGCGCGCGCCAGGATGTGCGGGTTCTTCAGCAAGAAATAAACGGCGAAGGACAGCAAGCCGCTGGTGGTTTCATGGCCGGCGGCCAGGAAGGTGATGATCTGGTAGCGGATGTTGACGTCGTCCAGCTTCTCGCCGGTCTGTTTGTCTACGCCCTCCAGCATATAGCCCAGCAAGTCCTGCTTGTGCTCGCCGCTGGCGCGGCGCTCCTCAATCAGCTTGTCCACCATGGCGTTCATAAAGGCAATGTCGGCCTGGAACTGGGCGCGGACGCCGGGCATCAACGCCGTTTGGCCGGGCAGGCGGCCGAGCTGGTTGAGCGCTTCGGTCAGCACGCGCAGCAAGCTGCCCACGAACGGATGCGAGTCCTCTCGGTAGAAGGAGTTGAAGCGGTAGTTGAAGCCGCACAGGCCGATTGTGTCGAGCGTGACACGCGTCATATCGTCAACCAGGCTGACCTCATCGTCCAGGTTGAGCCGCTCCCACTTGCGCATGAGCTGATCGGTCATCTCGACCATGGCCGGCAGATAGCCGTGCATGGCTTTGGTGCTGAAATTGGGCAGCAGGATGTTATGCGCCTTTTGCCAGTTCGGCTCGTGGGTCCAGGCGGTAAAGAGGGCATCGCCGACAGCGGGCCGCAAATTACGGAGCGACGAGCCCACATTCTTGTGGAACCGTTGTTCGTCGCAGGCCTCATTGACCAACTCCTGGCTGGACAGCACAACGATGTTGTACTCCGGCAGGCGCAGCCGAAAGATGGGCCCATATTCCCGCGCCAGCGCCATCAGATTTTGGATGGGATGCGGTGGGCGCATATAAGTTAGATGGCCGATGATGGGATAGGCGGGCGGCTGTGGGATGGTTTGGTAGGCGGCGGTTTGCATGGTGTCAGTTCCCCAATTGGCTCATGGTTGCAGCACAACGCAGGCGCACGAGACGACACAAACGGGCGTGCCGCGCTGGCGGGCCTGCTGCCTTACCAAACAGGTTAGCGGTTGCCGAACGCCAATACCAGATCATTAACTGCCAATAACTGCCAAGAACAAAGGCAATGACATGCTCTGTTGTATCACCGTGCGTCAGCAGCTGGGTTCGGCACAGCGGATTGTGGCCGGCGGCCTGCTGCGCGTGCAGCGCCGCCACCGGCTCCAAAGCCTCGGAATAACTGGCGGCAGGCCTGGGCCGCGAGACCAATGTGTTGATGCGCGGCGGCGCCACAGCCAGGCAGGCCAGGAAGAACAATAGAGCAAGGAAGATTAGGACAGGCCAGGTCATAGGCGTATGGGGGTATGGGAGTATGGGAGTGTGGGGGCGCTCAACCCACGCCCCCATGCGCCCATACCCCCGCACGGTTTTTATCGCATATTGATCATCTCGATCAACCTTGGATAGACCAGGCCAGTTTGCTGGTTGTCGCGGTGCGGATCGATCATGTCATGATCGATCTGCAGATTGGGCGGGAACTCATAGGCGGTGATTTTGGCGCCGTGAGCGCGCCAGTCGGTCACCAGGCGAGCGGTGACGCTGTTTTCCACCGCCAGGTCGGC